>CAZWGW010000708.1:0-4243 GCA_964633565.1 uncultured Planctomycetaceae bacterium | reverse complement strand
CACGACTTCGGGTTCGTGGATCAGTGCGCAGCCCAGCGCCAGCCGCTGCTTCCAGCCGCCGGAGAGCGTGCCCGCAAGTTGCTTCAGCCGGTCCTCCATCGACGTCAATTGCAGGACCGCCGCGGTCCGCTCGGCGAGGCGCTGGGGCGACAGACCATAAATCCTGCCGTAGAACTCCAGGTTCTCCGCCACACTCAGGTCGGAGTACAGGCTGAACTTTTGCGACATGTAGCCGATCCTCGGCTTGACCGACTCCGCATCCGTTGCCACGTTGAAGCCCAGAACCGTCGCGCCGCCCCCGGACGGAGCGAGGACGCCGCACAGCATGCGGATGATTGTCGATTTCCCGCTGCCGTTCGGACCGAGCAGGCCGAAGATTGCGCCGCGTCGTACGTCGAACGACACGTCGCGCACGGCGACCAGGTCGCCGAAGCGCCGGGTCAGGCCGTGAAGTTCGATGACTGCCACGTTGTTACTCGTGACGCAGCGCCTCGATCGGGTCCATCCGGGCCGCGCGTCGCGCCGGATACAGTCCGAACAGCACGCCGACGCACACCGAAATGCCGAACGCCACGGCGATCGACCAGGGGGCGACGATCGGCTGGAGGTTCTGTATTGTCGGCGGCAGCGACCCCCACAGGTCGGCGAAACGATCGACCCCCAGCGCGGGGAGGCCCACTTCCATGACCCACCGTACGGCTGCCACGACCCGCGTAAAGATCACCGGGTGAATCAGGAACCCGCCGGCGATTCCGGCCAGCCCTCCGGTGCCGGCCAGCACGATCGTTTCGGACAGGAACTGGTAGATGATGTCCGCGCGGCGCGCGCCAATGGCGCGGCGGATGCCGATCTCCCGTGTCCGTTCGGTCACCGTCGCCAGCATGATGTTCATAATGCCGATGCCGCCGACGAGCAGTGAAATTCCCGCAATCACCACCAGCATCACGTTGAACAGCATCCGCAGCATTTCCGCCTGGCGGAGAAGTTCCTTGGGGACCGTCACTGAATAATCCACGACGCGATGCGAGCGCGCGATCAGGTAGCGGATGATGCCGGCGGCCTCTTCGACTTCGCCAATGTCGCCGACGCTGATCGTGATCTGGCTGAGCTGGACGAGCTCCCCCTCGCGACTGTTGCCCGAACGCGTCGTGATCACCTGGTCGCCCACCCGCTCCCGAAACGTGCTGAACGGGATATAGACGTCGGAATTGAAGTCGCGGCCTTCGAGACTCCCGCCGATGGATGCCGACGGATCGCGGCTGGCCGTTACGCCGATCACGCGAAAGATGGCGAACGTGAAATTGAAGTGCAGTTCCACGTTGCGGCCGAGGGGGTCTTCGTACTTGAACAGGTTCTCTGCCGCCGCAGACCCCAGCACGCACACGTTGTCGGAGTGTTCGATGTCGGCGTCTTCCAGAAAGCGTCCGGAGGCCACCCTGAGACGGTTGATATCCAGGTAGGCCGGGGTGCAGCCCAGCAGCTTGATATCGGCCTCGCGCCCGCCGTTGCGGCCGATCGTGCCGACTTCGCGCATCGGGACGGCCCGGCGGATGGTTGGCACGCCGTCCAGCAGCCGCTGATAATCCGCGCGAGTCAACCCGTATTCGACGATCATCGAACTGCCGGCGGACGACCCTTGCGCCGGCTTGACGCTCTTGACGATGATGTTCGTCGCGCCGAGTTCCTTGATCTGCTCCTGCGCCTGGTAGCTCACTCCTTCACCCAGCGCGACGAGCCAGATCACGGCCATCACGCCGATCAGGATGCCCAGCATCGCCAGGCTGGAACGGAGCTTGTGCAGCGACAGGCTTTTGAGTCCCAGCCGGACTGTCCGCAGGAAGTACGCAATCACGGTTGGACCCCGGACGACTGGTCGGCGGGCGCCGGTGCGGCGGCACCCGCACCCCCACCTCCTCCGACGGCGCTATCCGAGGCGCCCGCTGGGGCGTTCTCCGCTGCGGCGCCGGCTTCGCCTCCGCCACCGGGCGCGCCCCGTTCACCCTGACCGCCCCCTTCGGCCCCCGGCCGTCGCGCGCGGGCCGCGGCGCGTTCCGCGGCGTCAATCGCGCCGTCGCCGTTCGTGTCCATGCGATCAAAGAACGCGCGCATCTGTTCGGGGAGTTCTTCCTTCTTCAGTTTCCCGTCACCGTCCGCGTCGAATTGCGTCAAGTCAAATCCACCGCGGCGACCGGCTCCGCCGCCTCCGGGCCCGGCGCCACCTCCCGGGCTGCCCGTCCCGGCGCCTCCGGGTCCGTTCCCCCGTCCGCGCGGACCGCCGCGTCCACCAGCGCCCTCGGGACCTCCCGCCGCCGGAGGCGCACCCTGGCCGAACTGGGAGGCATCCCGCGCCCGGTCCTCCAGCGACGTCTCCTCCTGAGCCTCCGGTACCATGGCCCGCGGATTGCGGAGTATGACGTCTCCTTCTTTCACTCCGTCGATCACTTCAATGAAACTGTCATTCGTACGTCCCAGTTTCAACTCGCGACGCTGGTACTTGCCGCCATCCACGAGCCAGCAGTTGAACTTGCCGCGTTGTTCGACAACACAGGAGACGGGAATCGTGAGTGCATCATTGACATTGTCCAGCAGGATTTCGACTTGCGCCGTCATGCCGGGCCGCAGACCGGCCTGCTCTCCTTCGATCGTCACGGTCGTCGCATACTCCTTGACGCTGGCGGCGAACCAGCTCGACGGTTCCGGCTGGTTGTTGACGCTGACGACCGCCCCCTTGTAGTCCTTCCCCTGAATCGTGATCCGCGCCGGCATGCCGGTCTTGATCTGGTCCACTTTCGACTCGTGCACCGTCATGCGGACCTGCATCTTGGACAGGTCCGGAAGCCGGATAATGCTCTGCGTAAAGCGGACCTGGGCCCCCTCCTGGATCGTCGCCTCCGGTGTGCCCCCGCGACTTCTTGTATCGTTCGCGTAGACGACCATCCCGTTCTGTGGCGCCTTGATGACGCAGTGAGCGAGCTGCTTCTCCAGCTTCTTCAGCTTGTCTTCTTCGTTCTTGAGTGTCGCGGTATCAGCGCGGAGCTGAGCCGCGGCGGCCTCCTTGGTCGCTTCGAGCTGCTTGACGGTCTTCTCGAAGGTGAACTCTTCGAGGACGTTCTTGGCGGTGATGGCCGCGTCCAGGTCCAGTTGCGCCCGATCGACGGCGAATGTGTCCGACTCTTCCTGCAGCGGCGTGGCGAAGCCCTTCCGGACCATCCTCTGTGTGAACTCAAGCGTGTTTTTGGCCGAAACAAGGTTCTGCTCGGCAATCTTGATCGCTGCGTCGGCGGTCTGCTGCGACTGGATGTAGAGCCCCTGTTTGTATTCCTTGACGGCGATTTCCGCGGCGGAAAGGTTCTGTTCCGACTGAATCTGCGTGGCGCGCGCCTTCTCGGTGACGCTGTTCTGCAACGTGAACTCGTTCTCGATCACCGCCGTGTCCAGCCGTACGAGTTCCTCCCCCGCTTCAACCTGTTTCCCATCCTGGACGATCCACAGGATCGTGCCCCCGCCGTCGACTTCACATTTGATGTCGACGTTGCTCGCGCTCTCGACATTGCCGTCGTCAGTGACGGTGATCAACATGTTGCCGCGAGCGACCTTGTAGACCGACGCGCCGGTCGTGTCGCCGCCGTCGTCCGTCATCGCCGCCACGACACGCCAGGCCACGGCCCCCAGCAACAGCACGCCCACGATCACAACCACAGGGAAAGCGACACTCGATCGCTGCCCTTCCGGAAGCGAAGGCCGGTGGGCGGCGGGACGCGGCGATTCCGTGCGGGGTTCAAACGTCGTTGACATGGCATGCCCCCAGGGTTGGGTGGGTAGCGCGGCAAGGCGCGTTGGGCGGGTTGAACTCTCAGCGCGGGCAGGGCCGGCCATTCGCGACTGCCGCGGGAACTCGGCCTCCGAGATCAGAGTGCGACCGCCTCATGACGGGAAACGCACGAACCGGATCAACGGCCGGCCACGCGACGCCTGCAGCGCCCCTCGCGATGCGGGTTTCATCGGCTGGAGCAGGACAGGCAACGGAATCGCAAGCCTGCTCTCATTTTAACCCCGCGAACCGGCAAGGGGAGTGATAAATGAGCATGGATTTGACGCCGCTGACCCTTGGGCCGTCCATCCGGCCTGCGAGGGTTGCGAAATCGCCGCGGGCGCGTTACGCCGTTCCCGCCCCCGCGGAATTCCACGATGACGGGCCGGCGCTGCCGACCGTCAATCTTGACGCCCTGCCGGCCGGCGGGGT
>CAZWGW010000707.1:0-4252 GCA_964633565.1 uncultured Planctomycetaceae bacterium | reverse complement strand
AATTACAGGCGGCAGTGATAGTCTCAGCCCTCATGGTGTTGGCTCCAGCGCTCCAGCAGATTGATGCCGGCCAGCAGCAGGAACGAGCAGCCGAGCAGTACGACCGCGAGCGCGGTCGCTTCGGCGTAGGCAAATTCCTCCAGCCGCGCCACGATGAGCACCGGCGCGATCTCGGTGCGGAAGGGCATATTGCCTGAGACGAACACGACCGACCCGTATTCGCCCAGGGCGCGGGCCAACGTGAGGGCGAATCCGGTCACGAGCGCCGGCCCGAGCAGCGGCAGCAGCACCCGCAGAAACGTCTGCCAGCGCGACGCGCCCAGGCACGCCGCCGCTTCTTCCACTTCCGGGTCCAGGTCCGCCAGGACCGGCTGCACCGTGCGGACGGCGAACGGCAGCCCCACGAAGCTCAACACCAGCACGACCGCCAGCCGCGAATAGGCCGCGTCGATGCCCAGCGGCACGAGAAACTGACCGAACCAGCCGCCCGGCACGTACAGGCCGGAAAACACCAGACCGGCCACGGCCGTCGGCAGGGCGAACGGCAGATCAACCAGTGCATCGAACAGGCGTTTGCCGGGGAAGTCATATCGGACGAACACCCACGCCAGGAGCAAGCCAAGTACCGTGTCGATCGCCGCGGCTGCCAGGGACGCGCCGAATGTCAGGTTGTACGCCGCCCGCGCCCGTTCCGACCACGCCGCTGCAACGAACTCATGGCCACTGAGCGACGCCGCTTTCCACACGCAGGCGGCGAGCGGTATCAGCACCAGCAGCGAGAGGTAGAGCAGCGTGACGCCGAGGCTCAGGCGGAAACCCGGCAGCACGCGTTGTGTCGATGACATGGATCAGCTCCCGCGGACGCGCGACGTGGTCGGCGACCGTTCCCAGGCATTGTCACTTGAGAATCTCGATCGGCCCGATCGCGGTCGGTCCGCCTTCCTGAACGGTCACTTTGACGGGCGACGTCTCCGCCCGGGCGTATTCCTTCGGGAGCACGTTCGGACCACGACCCGCGCCCCCTTCCCCTTCCACGACCTTGAACCATTGCAGCGTGACGACGTAGTTACCGGGGGGGACGCCCGGCTCGTCGCCATAGATACGCGGCTGAAACGTGCCGTCCGACTGCACGGTCGCCGCGGCGGCGACTCCCGCCGGGAGTGCATGGCCTTGCGGGTGCAGCAGCACCTGCGCCCCCGCCGGCGGCTCGCCGTTGAACAGCACCTTGCCGGAGACCGGGGCGGTCATCACGCGCGGTTCGTCGTCGCGCGAGCAACCGGAAAGTGTGGCGGTGAGTAAGCCGATCAGTACGAACGCTGCGGCATGCGCCGCATGGAGCGGTACAGTGAAAGGCATTGAAAGGCTCCTTGAGCGGATTGTTTCCTGGTGCGGGCGGCTCAACGACCCGGACGCGTGAAGCGTCCGGGTCGCCATTGCGTCGGACCCTGGATCAGAAGTTCGAGGAGAGCTTTGACTCTTCACCTGCCTGGTTGCGTGTGACCAGCGCCGCGATGACGCCGAAGCTGATTTCCTCGTCGAGAAACCGCACCGAGCCGTCGCCGAGGAGGACGTTCATGCCGCCGACGTGGAAGGCGAACGGCTGGCTGGAGCCTTCGGTCCCCACGCTGAGGTAGCCGGTCGGGCCGTAATCTTCGTTGCCGACGTCGAGGCCGTTCGTGCGATTGACGAACGCCCCGGGGAGTTGCAGGCCGTCCCTGCTCGAACCGGAGAAGAGGACGTCGCTGGCCGGCCGGACCCAGCCGCCGCCGTTGACGCGGACGTTGGAGAGGTCGGCGCTCACTTGAGTGGGGCCGCGCCGATAGACGTACGGCCGGCCGCCTGATTCGAAGATGGCGATCGTGTTGGACAGGCCGTCGGTGACGTCCTGCAGTCGCAGCGCGGAGTTCTTCGGCAGCATGCCGTTCGTGCTGTTCGAACCGCTGGAGGTCGTGGCAATGCTTCCGCGGACGATGACCGGCGGCGTCAGCGCGGCGGCGAACGGCTCCAATGCGGGGTCGACGCCGAGCGAGGCGGCGTAATCGCCGACCGCCACAATGCCGTCCCAGGGATCGCCCGCGACGACGCCGTCCGGATTGGGATCGAGGGTGTCGTTGTGCTTCGGCGATGACGGGCATTCGTACGTGCTGATCCGCAGGCTGCTCACCGGCAGGTTGTTGGCGTGGCTCCACGTGACGCTCGTGTCGTACGCGTCCCAGAGGGACCGCTGTTCGAGGTACGGGAGCAGGTAGATGAAGACTCCGGCCCGCACAGTCGACGCCTGCGGCGGCCGCCCGCTGCTGGGGAGCTTGTGTTTCGCGTCGTGAAAACTGTGGATGGCGAGTCCGATCTGCCTCTGGTTGTTCGTGCACTGCGTCTTGCGGGCGGTCTCGCGCGCCTGCTGGATGGCCGGCATCAAGAGCGACGCCAGCACGGCGATGACGGCCATCACCACCAGCAGTTCCAGCAGAGTGAAACCGCTGCGGCGTGCATGTGATTTCGGAAAGTGCTGTCGAAGGCTCTTCATGACGTGTCCTATGCTTCGTGGATTGTGAACGGCAGAATTCTGATCCGCCGCGATTGGGGGTGGGTCACATCGGGCAGCAACGGTCAGCGGCAACAACAACACATGGCACGGCTCCTTCGTGTGCGGGGTTCGAACAGCCCGCGCGCCTCCAGCGCGGGCGTGGTATCGCGTCAAGGCATCAGCTCCAGTTCGATTGGCTGGCACTCATCGTCAGTCACCGTGATCCGCAGCGGCGACGTCTCGGGGCGGGCATAGCACGCGGCAAGCGTCTGCACGCGCGATGAGTCTCCGGTGCTGCCGTCCTCCGGCCGGCTCCTGACCGCGGTAACGGCATATAGCCCGGGGGGGAGTCCGTCGCCGCGCTGGAAGGTCGTCCACTCGATGCGTCCGGACGCGTCGACGCGGCCGCGCGGGCGGGGCGCATCGCCGCCGCGATCGTAAATGGGGTGCAACGTCAACTGGACGCCGTCGGCGGACCGACCGAACACGCGCAGCGTCGCCGTGACCGGCACGACGAGGACGCGGTCGAACGCCGACCACGCGGTCGCGGCCACGAGACTTGCGAGCACCGCCGCCACGGCATGCTTGCGGCGGATCGGGAACCGCCGGGCACGCACGCTGGCGATTCGCTCTGACTGTGGCTGCGGTGATGGCGGCCCGCCGTGTCGGGGGTTGTCGATGACGTCGCGCACTCCGGCGATCTGCCGCACCAACTGCACGACCACTTGCCGTTCGTAGTCGGTGTCCACCTGGCCACGGAGTGTGACGATGCCCGTGCGGACGGTGGGCTGAATACCCCGCAGGAACCGCGATCCCAATCGCGACAGACGAACCTGCACGCTGCGGAGCAATTCGGCTTCGGTGGGTGCTTGCCGCGGCGCCGCAGGCGGCGCTCCGATTGTCGTCGTGGTGGTATGAGCGGACATCGTGTCCCCCCTGTTTGCCATTGCTCGCCGCGGCCGCATTGTCTGTAGCCGAAGTCGCCGAGACTTCGGGCGTCAGTCCCGCAATCGCCCGAAGACTTGGCGACTTCGGCTACGGTTGCAGAACAACGAATTTCAGAATTCGACGACATTGGCAGGCTGGCCCGGGTGATAGATCGCGTCGAAGACTCCCCCCTCGGCGAAGAACTTCCCTTGTGCTTCGTCCCAGTTGGCGACGATGTCGGTCACCTCGAACAGACTGATCTCACGAAACGTCGCCGCGTGTCGGGCCAGCACGTCCGGGTTCGCCGGTCGGTAGAAGTGCCGGGCGATGATCTCCTGCGCCTCGTCGGTGTAGAGGTAGTTGAGGTAGGCCTCGGCCGCGGCCCGCGTCCCCTTGCGGTCGACGTTGGCGTCGACGACCGCCACGTGCGGCTCGGCCCGGATGCTGAGCGGCGGATACACGATTTCGAGTCGGCCGCCTGATTCCTGCACTTCCAGGTGGGCTTCGTTCTCCCAGGTCAGGTGGACGTCGCCGATCCCGCGCTGCGCGAACGTCGCCGTTGAGCCTCGGGCGCCGGTGTCGAGGACCGGCGTGGCGCGGTACAGCTTCGTGATGAACTCCCGCGCCTGCTCCTCATTGCCGTCTCGCAGCAGCACGCTCCCCCACGCACCAAGAAAGCTCAGTTTGCCGTTGCCGGACGTCTTCGGATTGGGCGTGATCACCGAGACGCCCGGCTGGACCAGGTCGTTCCAGTCGTGGATCGCCTTGGGGTTTCCCTGGCGCACGACGAACACGATCGTG
>CAZWGW010000706.1:0-4258 GCA_964633565.1 uncultured Planctomycetaceae bacterium | reverse complement strand
CCCGATGATGTGATGCCCAGCCTCCTCCTGCTGCGCATTCACACCGACGCCGGCGCCGTCGATGGCGAGCCGGTCATCGGCCACGGTGAGACGTACTACCTGCCGCAGGCCGCCGCCGCGGTGATCCACGACTGGATGTCGCGCCGGCTGCTCGGCGCCGACGCTTGCGCCATCGAGAGCCACTGGCGGTTTCTCTACGAGCGCTGTACGGCCTTCGGCGGGACCGGCGCGGAGTTGCGGGCGCTGTCCGCTGTGGACCTCGCGCTGTGGGACATCCTCGGCCAACTCACGCGGCAACCGGTCTGGCGACTCCTGGGGGGACCGGTGCGGGACCGCATCCCCGTCTACAACAGTTGCGGCGGGCCGCTCTACGGTGGTCGGCGCTCAGCGGCATCGTCAGTCGACTCGAAAGCCCACCGATCGCCATCGGTGGGTCCCGCGCAAGGCTGGCCCGGCCACGGCGACCCCGGCCAGTCCGGGCCGCTCGAAGACAACTGGACGAGCATGCACCGGCCGGCGGACCTCGCTGAGGAACTCCTCGCGGCCGGCTATCGCGCCATGAAGCTCTGGTCGTTCGACAGCATCTACCAGGAAAAGGGGGGCCAGCGCATCACCTGGGAGGACGTCGCGGCTGGCGTCGCGCCATTCCACGCCATTCGCGAGCGGGTCGGTGACAGGATGGAACTGATGCTCGACGGCCACGGCTTCTTTGCCTTGCCGGCGGCACTGCGCATCGCCCACGCGATGCGCGACGTCAGGCCGTTGTGGCTGGAGGACGTGATCCGCCCCGACAACGCCGATACGATCGCATCATTCCGCGACCAGGCGGGCGTGCCGATTGCGGTGAGCGAGATGCTCGTGACGCGCGACGCCTACCGCGCGGTGCTGGAGCGCCGCGGGGCCGACTATGTGATGATCGACCCAACCTGGGTCGGCGGCATCAGCGAGACGCGGCGGATCGCCGAACTCGCGCAGCTCTACAACGTACCCGCGCTGATGCACGACTGCACCGGTCCGCTGACGCTCCTGGCCGGTCTCAATGTCGCTGCGGCCGTGCCGGGGGTGTGTTACCAGGAGACGGTGCGCGCACACATTGCGACGTTCTACTCGCGGCTGATCGATGGCGAGGTGCGCGTGCGCGACGGGCACGTCGAGTTGCCGGAGCGGCCGGGGCTGGGGGTGCGGTTGTTGAGCGGCCTGTTCGATGCGAACTCGCCGACGTATCGGATCACGCGCCTGCCGGCGTGACGGCAAGCAGTTGCCGATTTCGCAGCACGCAGAATCGCGGTCTTCCTCCATCGGGGTTGGCGGGTCGCACAGTGAGATTCAGAACCTCAAGGGATCCGGTTTCACGATCGGCGGAACCTGAGACCCGGTCGACTGAACGTGATCCTCGACGAGGATTGGCTGCGACAGGTTCTCTTCGACAATCCGGCATTCGGCTGAATCGGGCAGGACCCGAGTCACTTCAACTCGCCCGATGACTGGTCCAGGCTTGCCATCCGCAGCCGGCGGACGTTCCACAGTCAACTCCTGCCCCGGCCTGAGCCCATGGTCAGCACCGATGGAAATGTTCACGGTGCGCGCTTCGTCGCTGACGTACAGCACGACCCCCTGCACCGGGCCAGCGGCCGTTTCCGCCGCGTCAATCGCTGTGATGCTGAAGTGTTCAAACCCCGCCCCTCGTGCTTCCTGCATGATGCTCTCGACCACTTTGTAGTCCACGTTGCTGTCACAGCGAAGCACGACGGTGAAGTCCTGCAGCTTCGGGCGCGTTTCCTGCGGCTGCGTACCAGGCAAGGGATTGAGAGGCCACACTTCGCCTTTCCACGCCTGAAGCCGGTTCTTCAACTCTTCGAGCCGCACGACTTCGTCCTGCCAGAATACGACGGGCGTCGCTACCACCGGGCGTCCCTGAGCATCGCGCACGAAACCAACCGTGATCGTTACCTGCGCTTTGATTTCCGCCTCCGCCAGCACGACGCGGGTCACCAGCGGTGAGCAGAGCTTCGTGACGCGCGCAACGTGCTCATACCGCAACTGAGGGTCGGCGACTATCTGCACCGTCAGGTCACCGCCGGCAAATTGGCCGGCCCACGCCACGATCTGCTTCTCCAGCTTCTGAAACCCCGTGTCGTCGTTCCCAAGGTCTTCCGTCAGGTAGCGGAGCTGTTTGATCGAGCCGTCGGGGTTGGCAGTGAGTTCGACCAGGACCAGCGCTTTTGGCGGCGGCGCAGGTTCCGCAGTGGTCAACTCTGAGAACCCGTCATTGGCGACCGGTTGCGTTTCCGGTGCAGTCGCGGCAAATGGCGAAACAGGTGTGAGTGGTTCCAGTGGGGGTGCGGTCGTCACGTTGCCTGGTGGAGGTTCCAGCGGGAGCGCCCCCTCCGAGGGCGGAGTGCCGAAATCAGTCGGTAATGGTCGCTGCGCCAGCGGCTCCGAGTGCTCGGCAAAGGCATCCGGCGGCGCCACGTCTGGAGTGGCCGGGGGGAGTGAATTCGCAGTCGGAACGAACAGATCGGGAGCTTCTACGACAGCATCGGCTTTTGACGCTGCCGCTTCTTCAGTCGCTGCAATTGGTGGAAAGACGACGACGTCCCAATTCGCAGAATCCGCCGTGGACGCGACTGCGTCATTCCGCACCAGCGAAATCATCGGTTCGGGCTGCGTTTCGACCTCGACGCGCCCATCCAGGTAGGCCGGCGCCGTCTCGCCGTGATCGGGCAGAATGTCCGGCAGGCGGATCACGAACAATGTCGAGCCCACACCCAAGGCGAACACAAACACCATCAGCAACACCTTCGAAACGCCGCCGAGTCGCGTGGCCATCGGGCGATCCTCCTGGAGAATGCGTTGAATCCGGCCGGAGAGCCGGTTCGGGGAACGATTGAGCAGTCCCATCGACGGGACGACACTAGCCGCGGCCGCCTGCGACGCCAGGTCCACCAGCGTCTGCGCATAGTCCCGCGGGTCGGGAACGTGGGCCAGGACGTAGTTGTCACACAGGTCTTCGCGAACCTCAGCCAGCCGCACATTGAGCCGGTGCACGAGCGGATTCCACCAGTACGCCGCGCCGACCAGCCGCTGCACGAGGCCGACCCACAGGTCGCGTCGCCGGATGTGCGCCAGTTCGTGGAGCAGAATCCCCCGCAACGTCGGCTCGTCGGCCGCGGCAAGGCTCGCCGGCAGGACGATTCGCGGACGCCACAAGCCTGACACGTACGGCACTGTGGCCTCGCTGCTGCGGACCAGCGCGGGCCTGCGGGCCAAACCGGCGTCACTCGCACACGCGTTCAGCAGTTCGACGATGTGCGGTTCGCTGACGAGTGCCGCGCGCCGCATCCATCGGCCCAGTGACCGACTCGCCCGCAGTGCGCGAATCAGGCTGAAGCAACTTCCGGCGAGCCATGCCAGGCACAGGATGTTCACGCCGGCAGCAGTCAGACGGCGCACATCGATTGCCTCTTCATGGTGCGGTGCGGCCGGAGTCGAAGTTCGCGCCGCCGGCGCTGCTGCCCCTCCATACCGGGCCATGACCTCGGCGACGGTCATTCCGTCTCCCTGCAGGCTGCCGTCCGTCGGCAGCTCAAGCGTCGTCGATGATTCAGGACCCTGCCGGAACGTCGCCGTCGCCGGGGCGAACGTGCGGGGACTGCTCGGGCGTTCCGAAAGAATGTCCCACCCCAGTCCGCGCGACTGCATCCACGGAATCAGCACCGGCAACAGCGCGACCACGGCGAGCGTCCCCAGCAGCATCCCGTGTCGCAGCGGCAACGAGCGCCGTCTCAGGCACCGCACCGCTATCAGACCCACGGCCGGCAGTACGAGCGACGCGGCCGCAACGCCGGCCGCGGCGAGCAGAATCACATCCGGAAGCGAGACGTCTGCGAGGGTCATGGCCGTCCCTCCGACCGGCTGGACTTGGGCGCGGCCTCCGCCAGCAGTTTCCGCAGCCGCTGGATCTCTCCGGCATCGAGTTGCTCAGTCCCCAGCAGGCTCATCACGAGGTTGGACGCCGACCCGCCGAAGAACTCCTGGACAAACCCGCTGGCGAGGGCCGCGTTCGTCCGGTCGCGCGTGACGGCCGCCAGGTAGCGGTTCGCGCCGTCCTGGTCCTTCCGCCGCAACCAGCCCCGCTTTTCGAGCCGGTCGACGAGGTTGAGGATCGTCGTCCGCGCCAAACTCCGCCGCGACGAGATCGCCTGCCACACGTCGGCCACGCTGGGAATGCGCGGGTCGCTTCTAGGCACGCGCACCT
>CAZWGW010000705.1:0-4262 GCA_964633565.1 uncultured Planctomycetaceae bacterium | reverse complement strand
TCGCCCCTTCCAGCGACGCGCTCGGCAGCCGCACCGCCTCGAAGAGCAGGTCCCCCTCCTCCAGCCGCGGCATGAACTCCGCCCCCAGCCGCGCGCCAATCGGAATGCTCACGGCGAACAGCGCCACCGCGCTTGCCGTCGTCACGACCGGGTGCGCGATTGCCCGCCGCACGATCGGCTCGTAAATCCGCTTGATCATGCGGACCAGCCACACCTCCCTGTCGTGGATCTTGCGCGGCAGCGCCAGTGAGGCCATCGCCGGCATGAACGTCATCGACAGGACCAGCGACCCGAACAGCGCGAACAACACCGTCAGCGCCATCGGCCGGAACAGCTTCCCCTCCGTCCCTTGCAGCATCAGGATCGGCAGGTAGACGATGGCGATGATCAACTCGCCGAACATCGTCGGCTTGCGGACTTCAATTGCCGCGTCGCGGATGACTTCAATCCGCGACTTCCCCGTGGTGCCGTGCGTCAGCCGGTGGATGCAGTTCTCCACCATGATGACGGACGAGTCGACGATCAGCCCGAAATCGATCGCCCCCAGGCTCATCAGGCTGGCGGTGATGCCGAACGTCTGCATCAGGTTCGTGGCGAACGTCATCGAGAGCGGGATCGCCAGCGCGACGATTACGCCGGCCCGGAAACTCCCCAGCATGAACAGCAGCACAATGATGACGAGCGCACCACCCTCCAGGAGGTTTGTTTCAACCGTCTTCAGCGTCCGGCCGATGAGCGACGCCCGATCGTAGATGATCTCGATCCGTACCCCCGGCGGCAGCGTCGGCCGGATCTCGTCGAGCCGCTCCTTCACCCGCTCGACAACCTCGCGCGAATTCTCGCCGATCAGCATCATGACGAGCCCCGTCACCGCCTCGCCCCGCGCGTCGCGGGTCACCGCCCCCTGCCGCGTCAGCGGCGCAGTGCAGACCTCGGCCACGTCCCGGACAAGGATCGGGGTCCCGTCCGCTTCCCGCCGCAGGACGATCGCCTCAATGTCATCAAGACCCGTCAGCAGCGCCTGCCCCCGGATGAACCGCTGCTCGTCGTGATGCACGACGTAGCCGCCCCCGGCGGAGGCGTTGTTCTCCTCCAGCCGGGCGAACAGTTCCTCGAGCGTGATGCCGTAGCTCGTGAGCTGATCGGGATTCGGACGGACCTCAAACGTCTTGAAGTACCCGCCGTGCGTGTTGATCTCGGTCACGCCCCGCACTTCGCGGAGCTTGGGGGCAATGTCCCATTCGAGGATCGTCCGCAGCTCCATCGGCGAGTAGCCAGCCCCACGGATTTCGAACTGCAGGATCTCCCCCAGCGCCGTCGTGAGCGGTCCGATTTCCGGCGTACCATACCCGGCCGGGATCAGCGCGGCCGCGCTCGTCAGGCGTTCGGTGACAAGCTGCCGCGCCCAGTAGATGTCGGTCCGCTCCTCGAACACGATCGTGACGACGGAGAGGCCGAACTTGGAGACGCTCCGCAGTTCCTCGACGTTCGGCAGCCCCCCCATGCGGGACTCGACCGGATACGTCACATACCGCTCGACCTCGACCGGCGAGAGCGAACCGGCATCGGTGATGACGGTCACCTGCACGTTCGTCATGTCGGGGACGGCGTCGATCGGCAGGTGTACCGCGGCATTGATTCCGGCCGCCGCCACCAGCAGCGTGAACGTCAGCACCAGAAACCGGTTCTCCAGCGAGAACTCAATCAGTCGCGACAACATCCGGACCTCAATTCAATCGTTCTGATTGGAACGCCCCATGACATGCATGGAAGTGCTCACTCCGTCACTCGATCGCTCCGTCTCTCCGTCCCTTGCCTGCCTCTATGCCCTACTCCCCACTCCCTGTTCCCTCACTCCTCCCCCTCAAGTAACAGCTCCGACTTCAAATAAAACGCCCCCTGCACCACGACCCGCTCCGCCTCATTCAGCCCCGACGACACCTCCGTAAACCCCTCATCGGCGATTCCCTTCTGGATGTCCTTCCGCGCATACTTCCCGTCCCCCTGCGCGACGAACGTGAACGCCTGCCCCTCATGCTCGACGATCGCCGCATCCGGCACCGCCAGCACTTCGCGCGGCTCCGCCATCGGCAGCCGCACGCGCACGAACTGCCCCGGCCGCAACTGGCAATCGCCGTTGTCGATCGTCGCCACGAGCGGCACGGCATTCGTCTGCGGCGAGACTTCCCGGCCGACGTAATAGACCGTCGCCGTCAGACGCCGGTCGGGGAGCGCCGGCAGAGTGACGGTCAGTTCCTGCCCTTCGCGCAACTGCAGCGCGCCCCATTCCCGTTCGCGGATGTCGGCCGAGACCCACAACTTCGAAGTATCCGCCAGCACGAACAGCGCATCTCCCGGCCGCACGCGCTCCGACACCGAGAATGTCCGCGACTCGATCGTCCCCGCAAACGGCGCGCGGACTTCAACCAGCGACAGCGGCCGCCCTTCATCCTTCCTGTTTGCCTCCGCGTCCTCCGCGGTCCCTTCCTCATACCCCAGCAGCGCCTGCAGGTGCTGTCGGCTGATCCGCAGTCGCCGCTGAGCATCATCGGCCGCCAGTTTCGCGACCGAACAGTCCTGCCGGGCCTCGAACGCCGACTGCTCCGACACCGCCTTTAACGCCGCATCGGCCGCGTCCCGCTCGCTGAGCCGCTCCTGCACCGTGCGGCCGGAGAGCGCGCCGCTCTCCTGGACCGACTTCACGCCGGCCGCCAGCGTCTCGGCCAGCCGGTAGCGCGCGTAGGCCGTGATGATCTGCTCGCGGTAACTTCCGAGCGTGACCCCCTCCAGTTCCTTGGAGATCGCCGCCGCATCCCCGCCGTACTTGATCGCCGCCACCAGTTTCTGCAGCCCCTGCGCCGTGGCGTCCACCCAGGCCAGTTTCTCCGCGGCCAGTTCATACTCCGCCTGCCGCTTGAGCACGTCGGCGCGTGCATTGCCGACCTCGGGGCTGCTCACGACGGCCAGCACCTGCCCGGCCGTGACGACGCCTCCCGGCTTGACGCGGATCTCGGCCAGTACGCCGTCGGTCGGGACCTTGACCTCGATGTGCCGCGTATCGTCATACTGCAGTCGCCCCGGCACGACGACGGTCGGTTCGATCCGGCGTCGCGCGACGGGCGACACCTCGATCCCCGCCGCTTCGATCTTCGCCGCCGGCAGCGTGACGACGTCGCGCGCCGCTTCGTCCGCCGCGGTGTCGCTTTCGGCCGCGGCCGACCCGCGGTGCCAGAGATGCCAGGTCAGCCAGCCGCCGCCGAGAATGACTCCGATGAGGATGATTCCGGCAATGATGCGATTTCTCATGGTCTGTAACCCGAAGCGTAAGCGAGGGACGGGACGGAATTGGATGAGCTTCCGGGCACGGTGCGGCCCGAAGCAGCGGGCGCAAGTGCTCTGTTCACTCAGCGTGAGTGCGAGAAATCAGCACAGCGCGACGCCGGTCAGCGCGCGCAATGGTGCTGCACGCAGCAGGCTCGCCAGGAAAGAATCGGCCCGATCACCGGCTGCGGCAAGGCCCGTAATCGCCACGCGCTGCAGCCCGGCATCGGCCGTCCGTTCGGCGACTACGGCATGCCCGCTCCAGGCGCTCGCCAGCGCCGGCCCGGCATCGGAGACGGCGTGCACCAGCAAGGGGTCCTGCGCATGCGGCGACTTGTCATCGCAGTCGTCATCGGGCAGGCCGTCCCAGAACACCACGAAGTGGATGTGCCACGGCAGTTCCGCGGGGTTGTGCCCCGCGTGGTAATTCACGAGGTGCCGCACCAGATGCACATCGACATCGCCCGTCGGATTCGCCGCGTGATGTTCGTGAATCCACGGCAACGGGCCGCGCCAGGCGGCGAAGCAGAGCAGCAGGATCAGTGCGCGCATGCTCGCTGCCCGCAGTGCACAGCGCAGCGATCGGAGCTGGGGCGACATGTGGTGCCTTGACGGAAGACCGGATTCAGTGTCCGTCGGGAGAGACCGAATGTCAATGCTTCCCTTCGAGAGAACACACTGTGTGCGGAACCATAATGGCAAAGTCGATGTCTGCTCCGCTCACTTCCATGTGGCGGTCAGCGCTCATTCCTTTTCATCTCGTCCAATCATGACGCCTTCAGGGCGATACCGAACACAGTAGACGTCAATGCCAAATCGAAAGATCAATGCGGTTACAGCGACGGCCACAGCTTTGATTCCAATGTTCAGATCGAGACACATTGCCGCAACCGCTGCACCAATGTATTTGCGATTCAAGACGACACGCATCCCCTCCTTTG
>CAZWGW010000704.1:0-4271 GCA_964633565.1 uncultured Planctomycetaceae bacterium | reverse complement strand
GCCCGCATCCGGGAGATGATCCGCAAGGCGGAGGGTCGGTCATGAACGCCATCCAATGGCTCGGAAACAAAGATGTTCTGCGGTTCGAGATCGCGATGGCGGTTCAGGTTTCACTTGTGCTCGGCGCGACGCTCTGCGCATCGTGGCTCTGCCGGCGAAGAACGGCGGCGCGGCACGCCGTCTGCCTGTGCGGACTCTGTGCGGCACTGGCGTGTCCACTGACGACAGTGGCGGCGCGACATGCCGAAGTTGCATGGCTCACCATTCCGTTACCCGCCGCAGAGGGACCTGTCCCCGCAACGGCCGCAGCAGAATTGCCAACCGCGCCCGCGATTGATGCGGAAACGCCCCACAGTGCCAACACTGGTGATGCGACACCGTCCCCGCCTCACATTGGTTTCGCGGTCGCCGCGGAACTGGAATATGGGCATTCCGACCGAGTTGTGGAACAACGGCTGACGGCTCCTGATCTTCGATCGACGCACGCTTCTCCGACATCGGCGAACGTCGCCATCCAGCCAGGCGTGTTGGCGACGGCGCTGGTCGTCATGGTCTGGTTCATTGGCGTTGTGTACTTTTTGTTGCGCTGGGTTCGCATCGGAATGCAATTGCGTCGCATTGTGCGTGACGCGCGCTCGATCATCCCGGCGAGCGGCGGGCGTCAGCCCGCTGAATGGGCTGGCAATCCCTCGTTCACGCCCCTCTTTCCACAACTTGGCATCGCTCAACTCTCCGCCAGCCGCTCCCTCCCGGTCCCGATCGTCTACGGCATACTCCGCCCGCGGATCATCATCCCCGAATCGCTGCTCAGGCCTGGTGCTGAAGACTTACTGCGAGACGTCCTCCTCCACGAATTGAGCCACGTGCGCCGGCGAGACCCGTTCGTGCATCTCCTTCAGCGGCTGGCGACGGTGCTCTACTGGCCGCATCCGCTCGTGTACATCCTCGACCGGCAACTCTCGGCGACGCGCGAGGATCTGTGCGACAACCATGTGCTGCAGCACCGCAGGCCCGCCGACTACGCGCGGACATTGCTGCAACTGACCGAAGAGATTCCCACAGGAGCTTGGCCGCAGGCCGCAGTCGCGATGCTGCCGCAGTGGTGTAGCCTGGAACAACGCGTGGCGGCGCTGCTCAATCCCCGGCGGTCGACCGGTGTGCGCAATTCCCGCTGGCTGAACGGGCTGATCGCCGCGGGAGCTGTATGTGTCGGTCTGGCGGCGGCTGGCATTCACGCGCAGAACACGGTGCCGGTCGCTGTTTCGGTACAGGCGGACAATTCCAATGCGGTTGCCGGGAACACCGGGCCGGACCCGACACAGCGACTGATTTCCGGAATTGTCGTGGATGAAAGCGGGCAGCCGGTGGCGGGGGCAACCGTTCGATTCGCGCTGCAGGCGTACTCAAGATCCGCCGCTCACACCAATGCACGTGGGAACTTTGAATTGTTGGTCCCGCCTGTGCCATACAAGGACGAGTGGGAATTGCTCGCGAGCGACTCAGTCGGCACAAGACTGGGTTGCGTCGAAGTGCTGAATGAAGAGGGAATTGAACTCCGGACCGAAGTCGCACTGGCGCCGTCCAGGACCGTGACCGTCAATGTGCGAGATGCCCAAGGCAACGCTATTCCCGGCGCTCTGGTGACCGTCGTGGGGAATTATCTTCCCGTCGGCGAGTCGTTGACCGACGAACGTGGACTCGCACTTGTCAAATACCCGCAACAAGTCGAGGTCGCCTGGGTCATCGCGCGGAAGGATGGTGTCGGCTTCGACTACTTCGAGAACTATGCCGCAACAGGACAACAGCATTTTGGACCGTTGGCACAAGAAGTCCAGCTTACGCTCGACGGGGCACGTTCGGTCACCTGTCGCGTTGTCGATTCGTCTGGTCAGGAAATCCGTGGCGCCTTCGTCTATCCCATGGCCTTCAAGATCCCGGGAAAGATCTGGCACGCGGCTGTTTCGGGAGTCGTCGCGGTGACGGTGAACAACTCGGGACAGGCGGACTTCGGTTGGTTGCCGACACGATTTGAGCAGGGTATTGCGTTTCACCCCTACCATGCTGCATACCGGTATGTCGACCAGGACGTCATCAGGCCCGACGATGGCGTCGACGAAGTCGTCCTGCGGATGCACAAGCTCGCGTCGATCACCGGTCGCGTTACGGACCTCGATGGGCGCCCGGCGCCGGGCATCCGCGTAATCGCCTCAGGCATCGGTGCGGCGAGAATTGGAGGAGTGCCTGAGACCCGGTCTGCCGCTGACGGTACTTATCGTCTCGCAGTTTCTCCCGACGCGGCGTACATGGTGAGCGTCAACGATCCCGATTTCGCCGCGGTGCCGCAAAGCACCAACTTGATCGAGGAGGGAGCGTCGGTTAACGACGTCCACCTCACGTTGATCCGAGGCACGTTGGTCACAGGCCGAATCACAGCGGGGAGTGATCATGCCCCAGTCAAAGGCGCGTCCGTGGGGATGAAGTTGACTGGAGAACCATTGCCGAACATCGTCGGTCGCGACGTGCCGACGCGCCAACTCTTTTTTCTTGCAAAGAGCAATGACAAAGGGCGATACGCGATTCGCGTACCTCCTGGCCAATACGATCTGACGATTTATGGAGGTCAGCCCGGAGGGCCGCACGATGTGCGTGTCCCCGAGCAAGCTGCCGGCGCAATCGTCGTCGATCACCATTTCGACACGGCCGCGAACCGCCCATTGAGAGGACAGGTGGTCCGCGCAGCCGACGGCGTTCCCCTGCCGAAGGCGACGGTCTACCTGGGCCTTGTCGGCATGAACGAGCACGCGACGTCCATCCGTGCAATTACTGACGACGACGGTCATTTTACGATCGATCGCACGGGACCGCGACATCTCGTGTATGCCGCCTCGGCGGACAACGCGCTCGCCGGGTTTACCGTCTCGGGTGTCGACACAATGGAGATCAAACTGAAATTGTCGCCTGCGGCCACGGCGGTCGGGCAACTCGTGGATCACACCGGGCAGCCGCTGGCCGGTGTCGAGGTCGCCGGCGAGATTCGTGCTCCGAACGTGATCAGTCAGACCGCGCGGCTCACCACGCGAACCGACGCCGACGGCCGCTACCGTATTCCCGGTGTGGCGGTCGGTTCCCGTTTCTATCTCCTTCCGCAACGAACGCATTTTGGCCGCAACTCCAGCGTCGTCATCGAAGCGTCCGGTGATGTTGAGATCGAGACAATTAGGGTGCCACGGCCGACCGATGCCGCCGACACAGAGTGGATCGCCGACAGTCGTGAGAGACTGGTCATCGAAATCGACGACGCAGCCAGTGAGTCGGAGCGAAGCAACCTGCTCCGCCGCGCGCTGGCCTGGGCCGAGGAATTGCTGGCCGACAGGGACCGCGACCCCACCGTACACGAGAACGCCGTCCTGCTCCTCACCGACCTCAACGCCCGCTCCGCCGACCCGGACCGGAAAATTCCAGCAGTCCCCTTTACCGCCGCTTATAAACCTCTGCTCCGCATACTGTCCGATCCGAAGTTCGCCGCCGACACTCGCGCCGCGGCCGCCGAGGGCCTCACTCGCATCCTGAACGACTCCGACGATACGGTCGACGGCGGCGGGCTGTCCGAAGAATCGCGCCGGCAGATTCAGGAGGCGATGGCCGCCGCGGAAAAGGAGTCGATTCGCCCGGGCACGCCTCCGGCCGCCGAGCGCCGCAAGCCGGATTGACCCGCCAGGATCGTCTTACTTTCGCCGCCGCTTTCCGATTGCCGACTTCACTGCCTTCCGTCTCTTCCCTTGTCGTCGACGGCAACGGATCCGCTCACTCGCTGGCAGTTCAATCACCTGCACACGTCCCGGCACCGGCTGCACGTGTTTCCGGTACGGCAGATTGGGGTTCAGCGCCAAGGCGAGATCCGTCATCTCGCACAGGATTTCCATCCGCTCCGGTATCGTGAGCGACTGAAACCAGCGCACCTTGGCTTGCAACGACTCCTCGGATCGATCGTGCGAAATCCCGAAGCCGGGTCGCGCCTTCGTGCGTTTTCGGGGCGGCATGAAATGATGATAGCCGCCACTCGAAAAAAGGCATATATCTCGCGTCTTCGGCCAAGAATCTCCCCATTTTCTCAACATTCCCGCTCCGTTGTCCCACATCTCTCCCTCGCTCCGTCCCTCTGTCACTCTGTCGTGCCCTCGACACTCGACCCTCCCTCAACATTACGGCAAGATCCGCGCCCCTAGTATGGTGTGAAATCTTGGCGCCTTGGTCATCTTGCCCTGCAATCC
>CAZWGW010000703.1:0-4272 GCA_964633565.1 uncultured Planctomycetaceae bacterium | reverse complement strand
ATTGACGAAGACGGCACGATACCACATGTTCGGCCTTGCCGTAGAATCTCATCGGTTCACCTCTGGTCTAGAAGCCAGGTCGGCTCCCGGAATTTTTTCAACTTTCGGCTTTCGGAATTTTTCCCGCCTTCACAACTGCCTTGTGCAATTCCGCTGAAATTGTTTATTGACACACATTGCCTTTAGGCATATACTCCGCTGACACCACTTGGCAGGAGATCCAGTATGGCGAAGAAGAAGCCGTCCAAGTCACAGGACTCGGTGATCGCGGATCAATTGCGGCAGGCGATCCGTGATTCCGGCATGAGCATGTACGCCGTCTCCCTGGCGACTGGGCATCGACCCGACATCGTGACCCGCTTCATGCAGGGGCGCGACAGCCAGATTTCGACGTGCGAGAAGATGGCGAATGCGATCGGGTACGAACTGGTCCTGAAGCGAATCAAGAAAGGATGAGCCCGGCCTGCTGCTGGAAGCCCGAATCGCCGGATTCTCCCGGTGTTTTCGGGCTTTTTTCGCGTGGATGCTGCAACGGCCCACGCAGGTCGCCGGGCGGCCGCGAAAACAGGAACCGTGCGGCGGGACGCCCGATGGCACTGCGGCCTGTCACCGCGCATAATGGCTGGAGCCATTCGTCGCCATCTGACCAGGAGCCGTCCGATGACCACGGCCACCCACTACATCCGCCGCGACCCGCGGGACATCACGCCCTGGGCCGAAACGTGCGGCCAGATCCGCTGCCTGATCGAGGAACAGGACGGCGCGGCCGCTGAGGTGCATCACGTGCAGATCCACGACGCCCGGTTGCACTATCACGAGCGGACCGACGAGTTCTATTACGTCATCTCCGGCCAGGGGACGATGTGGCTCGACGACGAGCAGATCGAGTTGCACGAAGGGGTCGTGGTTTATGTCCCGCGGGGGGTCAGGCACAAGGCGGCCGGGGACCTGACGATCCTCACCGTCTGCATTCCGCGCGGCGTGCTGCATGACGTGCATGAAGTGGAGCAATGAGCCGCCGGGCGCCGGGTTGCGCGCAATGACAATCATACGTCGCCGATCGCGGGGGGGGACGGACATCCGATGCCGAGAGTCGCGAGACAAATAACCGTGGCGCAGCTCGAACAGGCCCTCGCGCGGAAGAAAACGCGTCTCGAGGCGCTGGTCAAACGCCGCCGGCAATTGCAGGACCAACTGGCGGGGATCGACCGCCAGTTGCAGGGGCTCTCCGGCGGTGGGGCCGTGGTCACGCGTCAGCGCCGCAAGAGATCGCGGACCTCACCGTCCCTGCGTGAAGTCGTGGTCGAGTTGCTGATTCAGCACCGCAAGGGCCTGTCGATGGCGGAACTGAAGGAGCAGATTACGGCCACCGGCTACAGGTCACGGAGCACAAATTTTCGCAACGTGCTGTATCAGTGCCTGTATTACCTGAAGGGGGTCAGGCACAACAAGAAGACGGGCAAATACGTGCTGAAGGGCTGACAACGATCACGGCGTGTTGAAGTCCCACCGCTGCGCCTTCAACCCCTTTGCGCGGACTTCAATCCAATCCAGTTCCACCGGTTCGTCGGGGGGGGGGATATCAAGAGCCACTACGCCGAGCGGCCCGGTCGCCGGGACGTCGACCGAAACCTCGCGCCAGTCTCCCGCAGCGATCTCGAACGGCACCGACATCGCCCCCGTCGCGTCGCCAGCGCCGCCCGGCAGCGACTCAATCCGCCCCGCGCCGCCGGACTGTGAACGCACCCGGAGTTTGACCACCGCCGGGCCGATGCTACGGCCCATGCCGTGACCAAGGAACGGGGCGTTCCCCTTGCCGGTTATCGTCAGGATTTCGCCCTGCACCACCGCGTCGCACTGCCGGGCCTTCCATCCTTGGAGCGGATCGGCGGCATCGGCGCCCGCAGGCCGCGCCGCCGACGCCTGAAACGCAGGGTTCGGGCGCGGATACGTCGCGCCGGTGTCGTCGAGAAAACCCGCGATCAATGCGTCGAGTTTCTTCGCGCGGGCGGGTTCCGCAGCAGCCAGATTGGTCGATTCGCCTAAATCATTGCGCAGGTTGTAGAGTTCCAGCCGTGCTGCGTCGTCCGTCGGCATGCCGAACCAGCGGATCAGCTTCCAGTCGCCCGATCGCACCCACACGCCCCCCGCGCGGCCGGGGCTGGGACCGTGCGGGAAGTAGTTAAAGAACGCCGTCCGCTCGAGCGCGCCGGTCTGCCGCAGCACAGCCGCATAGCTGACGCCGTCGATCGGTTGCGCCGGCCGCGGCAGATGAAGCAGGTCGAGCAGCGTCGGATACAGGTCGATGTGCCCGACGACCGCGTCGCTCGTCGTGGCGGGCGGAATGTGTCCCGCCCACGACCACATCAGCGGCACCCGCGTCCCCCCTTCGTACAGCGTCCCTTTGCCGTCGCGCAGCGGGGCGTTGTTCGTCGGCGGTTTGGTGCCGGCCCATTTCCGCCAGTCGGCCAGTCGTGGGTTATTGGCCTGTCGCTGGCGGCGGGCGTCGTCCCCGGTATTGCTGTGCGTGTTCCCGCCGTTGTCGGAATTGAACACAACGATCGTGTTGTCGGCGAGGCCGTTCCGGTCGAGCGCTTCAAGAATGCGACCAAAGCACTCGTCGACGCTTTTGAGCATCGACGCCATGATCGGGTTCCCCTGGACGTCGCGGGGATCGTGTTTATCGGCAAGCGCCTGGGTGTACTCCACCTTGTGCCCCCAGGGACCGTGTACGCCGTAGTTCCAAAGGTTGAGAAAAAACGGGCGGTCGCGATTCGCTTCAATGAAGCGGATCGCTTCGTCCGCGAGCCGGTCGACGATGTACTCCCCGGCAGGGCCGTCAGTGATCGTGCCGACCTTCTGCTGGCCGCGCGGTTCCCCCTCGGGCACCACGCCATAGGGCGAAAAGTAATTCCCCGGCGGTCCCGGATCGGGATGGCAGTGAAACGCCACGTCGAACCCCTGCTGCTCGGGCCAGTACGTCTGCGTGAGACCGAGGTGCCACTTGCCGAGGTGCGCCGTCCGATAACCGGCGTCGCGGAGCGCTTCGGCGAGTGTGTACTCCTCCGGTTCCAGGAAATTCCTGCTCTGCGGCGTGAGGTACGCCTGCGTCGGCGGGCCCGTTTCTGGCAGAGAGCGGTGACCGGCCGGCTGCGGCGGCTGGTGCCCCGTGGCGCTGGTGATGCCGTGGCGCGCCGAGTACTTGCCCGTGAGCAGACTGGCCCGCGTCGGCGAACAGAGGGGCTGCGCGTAGGCGTCGGTGAACCGCATGGCGTGCGTCGCAAACCGGTCGATGTGCGGCGTCTCGTAGTATTTCGAGCCATACGCGCCGCAGTCCATCCATCCCATATCGTCGACGAGGAACACGACCACATTCGGCCGCCGGGCCGGCGCGTCGTCTGCGCGGACGTCGATACTCGGCAGCGAGAGGGTCGCTGCCAGCAGAGCGAGCGTGTTGCCGTAATGTCTGGTGAGCATGGCACTGAGGCTCTCGTGGTTCAGTCTGACTTCTTCGCCGACACGTCGTAGCAGAACACGAACTCCTGGTCGCGGAGGAACAACCGGCCGCCTGCGACGACCGGCGGTGTCCAGATCTTGCCCCGTGGTTTGCGCCGCTCGGATTGCCGCGGGATCGTGAACCGGCCGTGCTCGGTCCAGCCGGACGTGCCGGCTTCGGCCAGCACGGCGATGCCTTCGTCCTCGCTGTAACAGTACAGCCGGCCGTCGGCGTACGTCACCGCGCCGGCCCGCAGCCGGCGGCGTTCGGACCACACGATTTCGCCCGTCTCGAACTTCTGGCACATCCATCCGCGGTTTTGTGAGAAGCCGTAAACGTGCCCCTCATGCAGCAGCACGTTGCCGTGATGGTTGGCCATGTTCGCGTTACTGTAGACGAGTTCCGTCTGGAACGTCGCCCCGTCGCGATTCACGCGAATGAGGTCACAACCCCCTTTCCCCGCGCCGACGGTGACGTAGACCAATTGCCCGTCGATGATCGGCGAGTTGACCACCTCGGTCGAATAGGCCGGCATCGGGCGATAACTCCAGAGGAGCCGGCCGTCCTGCGCGTCGACGCCGGCGAGGCCCTGGTTGGTCAGCACCACGTATTGCCGCACGCCGTCGACGTCGGCGGCCATCGGCGACGTGTAGGCGGCCTGATCCGTCAGTTCCGTGCTGCGCCACAGGACGTCGCCCGTCTGCTTGTTCAATGCGGCCAGCGTCCCCTGCGGCCCACCGGGGACGCAGACCAATCGATCGCCGTCGACGAGCGGA
>CAZWGW010000702.1:0-4280 GCA_964633565.1 uncultured Planctomycetaceae bacterium | reverse complement strand
ACAGCATTTTTGAGAGGTCGGCTGGTGGAAACAGGTCACGCACGCGCACGCGGAAACCCGGGATAATGACACCGCCGGTGAGTTCATCGTCCTCTGCGAGCTGGCGGATGCCGCCATCTGGAGTGAAGACCCTGACGTAGCGCAAACCAGGATTGACGATCCACACAAGACTCACGCCGGCACTGAGGTACTCGTCAACCTTGATTTCGACTTCGTAATAGAGGTCATTGGGTGAAACCACTTCCACCGCCAGGTCGGGATGGATGATGCAGTGTCCGAACTGAAACTGCGCGGGAGTGAGACGTCCCTTGCGGATGTATGAAACGTCGGGGCGGCGTACCTTGGCCGGAGCATCAGGGAAGCACTGATAGGAGGCGCTGTCCGTCATCACCAGTCCACCGTCGCCACTGCGAACGGCGGAATTGAGCCGTTCCGTGACTTGCGACGCGACCCACGCGGATTCCAGGTTCATCGACGTCTCCACCAGTTCGCCGTCAACCAGCTCGAAATTCTTGCCGTCCGGCAACTCGAGCAGGTCTTCGGGAGTGCAGGTCTGTCGGTCAACCGTCGCCATCGTTTCTCCAGCACGTCTCTGGGTATGAATCCGCGCGGTCCGTCTGGCAACTATTGTACAAAACGGGTTCGCGGCGGTAAGCCGCATTGAGGAGACTCACGCGGGCGGTGGCGGCGGAACGGCCGCGCCGAAGTACCCCGCCAACTGCGGCACCTGCCCCGCCGGCGTCCAGTTCCCCAGCGCCGGCGACCAGACGTTGGTCGTCCGCGTCACCTCGCCGCGCTGGATGCCGGCCGCGACCTGCTGGTCGGTGAACGGTCCCTGCGACTGGCCGGCGACCGCCACGTGCCAGACGTTCTGTGGCGGAGGGGGCGGCGCCGCGGCGCCTCCCGCCATGCCGGGGGCCTGCACCATGCGGTTGGCCATCGCAAAGCCCATCCCCAGTCCCATCCCTTCGGCCGCGCCGCCGCCCGAGGGGTTGTTGGCCGCCGCCAGCATCGCCGTCCCCATCTGGTACTGCTGGTACTTGTTCATGTCGCCGATGACCCCCATGCTGCTGCGCGTATCGAGCGCCTTTTCGACCTCCTCCGGCAGCGAGATGTTGACGATGTTGAGCTGCGGGATGTCGAGACCGTACTCATCGTCGACCCGCTCGATGACGGCCTTGCGCAACTGTTCCGAGAAGTCGCGGTAGTTGGCCGCCAGATCGAGGGCTGCCACTTTGGATTCGCCCAGCAGGTCGGCAAAGGCCGTGATGATGATCGACCGCATCAGTTCGGTGATCTCGTCCGCCTCGAAACTGGAATCCGTGCCGATCAGTTCCTTCAGCAGCGCCTTCGGATCGACGGCCTTCATGGCATACGTGCCGAAGGCCCGCAGGCGGACCGGGCCGAAGTCCGGGTCGCGGAGCATGATCGGGTTGGGCGTCCCCCATTTGAGTTCCGTGATCTGCCGGGTGCTGACGAAGTACACCTCCGAGCGGAACGGGCTGTTGAACCCGTACTTCCAGCCCATGATTGTGCTCAGGATCGGCAGGTTGTCCGTCGTCAGCGAGTAGTTCCCCGGCTCGAACTGGTCCGCGATCTGGCCGCGATGGACGAACACGGCGACCTGTCCCGGCCGGACGATGAGTTGGGCGCCGTTCTTGATCTCGTTCTGATAGCGCGGAAACCGCCAGGCGAGCGTGTGCCGGGAGTCATCGACCCATTCGATGATGTCAATCAGTTCATTGCGGAGCTTGTCGAGCAGTCCCATGGGCGTCTCCCGTTGACGTGTGTGATTCTAGCGGCGAAACGTGACGTGGCATTGGTCCCAATTCTATTCCCGCCTGGTACGGACCTTCAACCAACGCGCTGCCGGTGGATTCGTCGCCGCGGGTCCAGTAACGTAGGGGGCAACCAGCCGGATCACAAAAACTGGACGCGGCGCGCTGAATTTCGCGCCGGGTCCCGGGAATCCATCTGCCGTCATGCCGCTGCACCCGCAAGTCCGCGAATTCCTCGACAAGCTCGAGCGCTCGCACGCCCCACCGATGCACGCACTCTCCGTGGAAGATGCCCGCGCGCTCGTCGTGCCGTTGCGGGGCCCGAAGGAGCGTATGGGCAACATCGAAAACCGAACGATTCCCGGACCGGCGGGTGAGATTGCGATTCGGATTTATCACCCGGTGCCGGGTTCCACTCCCGCAGCGGCCGAATCACTGACTTGCCGAGTTGAGGAGATGAGGGGCAGGGGAGATGAGGAGGACCCCTCATCCCCTCATCTCCTCATCTCCTCATCGCTCTCCCGCAGCGGAACCGACGGTCATTCCCGGCCGCTGCTCCCCGTCGTTGTCTTCTTCCACGGCGGCGGCTGGGTCGTCGGATCAATCGCCAGCCATGACGCGCTGTGCCGCCGGATGTGCAACGCGTCCGGCTGCATCGTGGTCTCCGTCGATTATCGTCTGGCGCCGGAGCACAGATTCCCGGCCGCCGTGGACGACAGTTTTGCCGCAACGGATTGGGTCGCACGCCACGCCGCGGAAATTGGCGGCGACCCGTCGCGAATCGCCGTGTGCGGAGACAGTGCGGGGGGCAACCTGGCGGCCGTCGTGGCGCTGCTGGCGCGCGACCGCGAGGGACCACAAATCCTGTATCAGGTGCTGATTTACCCGATCACCGATTATCTGCCGGACACGGACTCGTATCGGCGCAACGGCGACGACTATTTCCTGACGGGGACGACGATCAAGTGGTTCTGGGACCACTACCTGAACAACCCCGCCGAGGGGACATTGTGGACGGCTTCGCCGCTGCGGGCGCAATGCCTTGCGGGACTGCCGCCGGCGCTCGTGCTCGTGGCGGAGTTCGACCCGCTGCTGGACGAAGGTCTGGCCTACGCCGACCGGCTGGAGCAGTCCGGCGTGCCGGTGGAGCGTGTGATCTGCGAAGGGCAGATCCACGGATTTGTGCGGCGGCTGGACACATTTGATTGCGCCCCTGCCGTTGTCGCGCAACTCGCCCGTTCTCTGCGTGCCGCACTGCGCGGCTGACCGCCATTTGCCAGCCTCAGATCGGAGGCGTCAATGACCCCCGATGCCTCCGACCATCGTCCGACGCACGTGCGCGTGTACGTCTCACTGTGGTTGGCGGCGGTGGCGGCGATCGCGTATGTGTGCCGCACGAGCATCGCGGTCGCGGAGGACGACATCCGCGGATCGCTCCGGATCAGCGAAAACGACATGGGACTTGTCTTTGGCCCGGCGTTCTTCTGGGTGTATGCCGCGGCCCAGATTCCGACGGCCTGGGTCACGAAGCGTTACGGATCGCGGCGGGCACTGACCGTGTTTTCGCTGCTGGGGGCCGCGGCAACGGCCATGACTTCGCTCGTCCAGGGCTTCTGGGGACTGACCGGGGCGCGTGTGGCACTGGGCGTCGCTCAAGCGGGGTTGTTCCCGGCCGCAACGATGACGATCGCCCGCTGGCATCCGCTCGTCGAACGGGCCCGCGCGAGTGGGGTGCTCGGTGCATCGATGCAGGTCGGACATGCGGTCGGTCTGGTGCTCACCGGCACGCTCATCGCCGCATTCGGCTGGCGGTGGGGGCTCGGCCTGGGGGCGGTCCCCGCAGTGCTGTGGGCGGTCGGGTTCTGGCTCTGGTTCCGCGACGATCCCCGCGATCACCGCTCCGTCAACCGGGCTGAGCGTGCTGTGATCGGCGTTTCAGAATCCCTCGAATCTGGCGGGAACACTACGTCGGCAGCGGTTGGTCCACACGAAACACGGACGCCGTGGGGCGTCATCGTGGGGAGCACAACGCTGTGGCTGATCTTCGGCCAGCAGTTTTTCCGGGCGGCGGGACAGGTCTTTTTCGCCACGTGGTTTCCGAAATACCTCAAGGAGACGCGCGGCGTGGAACTGGGCGAGTCGGCATGGCTGAGTGCCGCGCCAGTGCTGGCGATGATGGCGTCGGCCCTGATCGGCGGCGGCATCTCGGACCGGGTCTATCGCGTCACCGGAAGCCTCGACCGGGCGCGAAAGGGGATCGCCTGGTCGAGCCTGTTGCTGTGCGCGGTCACGGTTTCGGCCGCATATTTGATTGCCGATCCGGTGCTGGCCGTGGCAACGATCAGCCTGGGGATGTTCTTTGCGGGCTTTGCCGGTCCCTGCGCGTACTCGGTCACGATCGACGTGGGCGGCAAGCATGTACCGGCGGTGTTCAGCACGATGAACATGATCGGCAACATCGGGGCCGGACTGCTCGCTCTGGCCGTGCCGCAATTCCGTGCG
>CAZWGW010000701.1:0-4287 GCA_964633565.1 uncultured Planctomycetaceae bacterium | reverse complement strand
CTGTGATCGCTCAGGAGAAGCAGATCGAAGACGACCTGCAGGCGCTGCTTGATGCGCTGAAACAGGCGTCGCGGCCGAATCCGAATGTCTCGAACTCGTCGAGCATGGGGATGCAGGGGAACCTCAACAAGCTGCTGGCCGAAGTGAAGATGCTCCGCTGGATGCAGAACGCGCTGCAGGTCCAGACCGACAAGCTCGACAAGCTGGAACTCAAGGAGGACGAGCGCACGAAGTCGGCCGAGCCGCTCGAAGAGCGGCAAGCCGAGCTGCGCGACATCACGCGGCGGCTCAATGAAGAGTACGCGGGACCGGCGACGAACTGACGGATCGCGTGACGCAACCAGAACACGACTCTTTCAAGGCGACAGGCCATGATCACTCGTAAACTGACGACGTTCGCGTGTTTGACTGCGTTGGTATGGATCGGGACGTTTATCGTCCGCGCCGATGACAACGATCTACTGTCGAAGCCCGAAGCCGCAGCGGCGACGCCCGCACAGGACGAATCCAAACAGGACGACAAGGTCGAGTCGGAGTCGCCTGCGACAGCGGATGCCGCTGACAAGGACACGAAAGACGAAACCGAACCGGCCAAGGAGGAAACCGAACCCGGCAAGTCGCTCCTCCTCGAAGACGAGGCGTGGCTCAACGACCCGTTCACCGTGCTGGAAGGCGAGATGCAGGAGACCGTCGGCTACCTCGACAAGGGGAAGACGAACCCGCCGGCCGAGGTGCTGCAGCCGCTGATCATCGACCGGCTCGACATCATGATCCAGTTGCTCGAACAGAGCTGTAATGGCGGAAACGGGGGCGGGCCGAACCCGTCCCGCCCGGCGAACGCCTCAACGCTCCGGTCCGGCGCCGACCGCCGCGGCGAGATGCGCGCCGCGAAGAAGGACGGCCGCAAGTGGGCCGAACTCACCGAGAAGGAACGGCAGAAGATCCTGCAGTCGAAGACCGACGGTTTCCCCGCCGGGTACGACGACATCCTGGCGGATTATTTCCGCAAGCTCTCGCGGACGGAGCAGCCGGCCGGTGACAAGCCGGCGGACGACAAACCCTCCGGCAACCAATGACCTGGTATTGTGTGGCTGGGGTCGATCTGCCGTGCCAGAGCTTTAATTTGGCGATTGATGTTCCCGGCAGATCGCCCCCAGTGAACGGACCTCCCGACTACTCCGGCCATACTGTGAAATCATGAGCAGTCCTCGCGCCGGTGGCGGTCGATGTGGCGTGACATGCCTGGTCGCGCTGGTTGCGGTTTTGGCATTGCCGGGTCGGCCAGGCAATGCGGACGAGGTCACCCTTTACGATGGCCAGGTCCGCAGCGGCCGCGTGCAGGGATTTGAGAACGGCGCGATTGCATTCGCCGCCGCCGACGAGTCCGCCGGTACTCAGTCGACCCCTGTCGCCGACCTGCGACTGATTAAGCTCGTTCCACCCCCCCTGGCTCCGGCCCAGGGGACGCTCGTCGTCGACAACGACCGCGCCGGCTCGGTTCAGGAGAAGTCCGGCAAGATCAAACTGCGGGCCGGCTTCCAGAAGTTCTTCCTCGCCTACTGGCACGCCGTCGGCCAGCCGACGTTTCAACTGGAATACGAAGGACCCGGCCTCGCGCGAGCGGCCATTCCAACCGAGGTCCTGCACCGGCTCCCCAATAAGGCGGTCGAGGAGGCCGCGTCCGCAGGCCCCGACGCCGAAGGCTTCCGCCAGGCCGATACGCCCGGAAAAACAGAGAACGTCATCGCCTGGCGGCTCCATGAATGGGAACAGCCGGACCTGGTCGGCGCTGTGCCCGACATCCGTCTCGTTCCGATCAAGCGCCGCGCGAATGCCCCGCAGATCACGCACGACGTCGGGCATCACGCGGGACCGTTCGCCATCGTGTTCCAGGGCTATTTCAAGGTCCCGTCGGACGGGGAGTACACGTTTTACCTCAAGTCCGACGGGGGCAGCCAATTGCACATCGGCGCGCAGCCGCGGACGTTCGGCCCGGCCGTCAACCCGATCCGCCCGGTCGATTGGAAGGTCGACTTTGCCGACCAGGGGCGTCTTGTCGGGGAGATCAAATCGTGGGACGAGAATACCGTCACGATTGCGCTCCCGATCGGGGCCGAACCGGTCGTCGTCACGCTCCCTCCGGCGCAACTTCGCGAGTTATGGCCCAAGCCGGTGGCCGCGGGGGAACTCGCCGTCGACCGCAGCGGCGAACCGCAGGATGCCGATTCCGTCTACGCGAAGAACGCCACCGACCAGGTGCAGCGCGTCTCCGGACGTGTCGCAGGGATCAAGGATGGGTCGCTGCGTTTCATCTACCAGGAGCAGGAACGGTCGATCAAGCTGGAGCGCGTCGTGGGCATCGTGATCCGACGAGGGGACGTGGCAGCGACGACCGATCTGCACTACCGCGCGCGTTTGCCGGGGGGACATGTCATCCCGGTCCGCTGGCAGAAGATCGACGGCAGCACGGTGACTCTGGAGACGCTGTGGGGGAACCCGCTCCCCATCCGCCGCCTGGCCGTCGCCGAACTGGAAATCGTCAACGGCCGCGTGCTGTGGCTCGCGCAACAGACGCCGGCCCGCGTCGAGCAGGTCCCGTGGTTCGATCGCGTCATTCCATGGCGCGCCGACACATCGTCGATGGGGGGGCCGCTCCGGATCGGCGATCGCACGTATCAGCGCGGCCTGTGCGTCCACTCGCGGACGGTGCTGGAGTACGACCTGGCGGGCGGCTGCGAGCGCTTCCACTGCGAGGTGGGCCTGCTGCAGCCCGAAGGCGAACTGGGGAACGCATCGGTCCGCGTGCTGGCAGACGGCGCTGTGCTCTTTGAACAATCGGCGCTCACGGCACAATCGCCGCCGCAGTCGATCGACGTCGACCTGACCGGAAAAAAGCGGCTCACGCTGGACGTCGACTTCGGCGAGCAGTACGACGTCGGCGACCACGTGGTATGGGGGGACGCGTATCTGCTGCGGGCGAAGGCGAGCCAGTAGAAAGCCCGGTGTCCGAATCAATTCCGCAATCGGAATGGCGAAAACGCAATGTCACAATTCGGTCGATTGATGGTGTTCGCCCTGATGATGGGCATGTGCCCGTTTGCCGCGGCGCAAGCGCCCAAAGAGGAACTCATCGTCCGCGACGTCAGCGTGTTCCAGGTCTCCGCCTACGGCCAGCAGCTCAACGCGCGAACGCTGTTCCGCTCGACGTTCCCCGGGACAATGCTCTCGCAGCGTCCTGCAGCGCCTCGCAACGAGAGCAACATCCCCGCCCCGCTCGGCATTATTACTTTTGAGGGGACGCCCATCGACGACGTCGACGTGATGCTGGAGTTCGACTCGGGTCGCATCCTGGGAAACTTTCCCGCCGGCAGCAAACGCTCCCAGCGGCTGCTCTGGCCCTCGCTCAAGTTCGACGCCGACCCGGGCCGTCTCGTCGGCCTGCCGGACAACCCCGGGCTCGCGCCGCTCGGCGGCGCCGACCGGATGTACGTACACAGCGACACGCGATCGGGCCGGTTCCTGCTGTATGACCTGGAGGTCGCCTTCGTGCCACGGCTCAAGGTCACGCTGGCCGAAGGGGGCTTTGCGATCTCAAACGGCCAGGCGGAAGCGATCCACGACGTAACGATCTACAAGCCCGTCGAGGGGGGCTGGAAAGTCGCCAGCGCCGCCCAGGCGCCGGGAACGGGTGTGAAACCGGCGCAGGACGACAAGTCCAAAGCAGGAGACGACAAGGCGGCCGCCGAATCAGTCTTTGAGGACCCGAATGCTAAACCGGCCGAAGGCGCCAAGCCCGCCGAGCCGGCCAAACCCGCTGCCGAACCGGCTGCTGACGAGGAAGGCGCCGCACCGCCGGCCGCCATTCTCGACGCGCCGGTGGCGGCCGTTGCGGTGGCCGCAGCGCCGGGCGGCGGGGTCGTCTTTGCCGCCACTCCGGCCGGCGGGCAACCGGCGGCGACTCCCGACGGCGCCAATTCCCCCCAGGCGGCTGCGCCCGCCGGACCTGTGACGCCGGTGCCGCTCGTGTCCGACGTGGTGCAGGACGCCGCGGCGGCCCTCGCGCCGTGGCGCGAGAAGCTGGCCGAACTCGGGCTAGGCGACGCCGAGGTCGACCATGTGCTGAAGATCCTCGAGCACCGCGCCCTGCGGCGGGACACCACGATGGCCGTCTTTCGCCTCGACCCGAAGACGCTGGAAGACACGCTGCCGCTGGAAGTGACGCCGCTCCCCGACCGGCTGGTGCGCGTGTCGCTGGTGATCCTGCAGGACGCCGACCCGGAACTGGAA
>CAZWGW010000700.1:0-4288 GCA_964633565.1 uncultured Planctomycetaceae bacterium | reverse complement strand
GATTGCCATGTCGGCCAGTCCGGCGATGCTACAGGTGTCCCGCAGCGGCGCCAGCGAACCACTGCTGCTCACGGTGGATCTGGCGGGAACGCCGGCGTACGGGGGCTGCCTCATTCGGCACGATGCCGCCGAGCCCGCAACGCAGATTGTGACGACGGTCCTCCCCGGCTCACCGGCGGATCGTGCGGGCCTTGCCGTCGGGGATCGCGTCCTCGCAGCCCCGTGGATGAAACGGGACGAAAACTCCGCTGCGGCAGGCCCGGACGAGGTGTTGATTGAACGACGCGGCCGAATCGTCAGGCTGGCGCTGCCGCCGGAAGTAGCCGAACAGGGGATGGGGCCGGGTGAACAAGCCCGTCCGCGCCGTGAGTGGGCCGACGGGACGCCAGGTCGTTGGGAGCGCCGCGATGATCGGGCGTCAGCCGAGAGCCGCCTGCGATTGCGCAACGATTTCGTCGAACACCGCCGGTTCGTGAATGGCCAGCTCGCTGAGCATCTTGCGGTTCAAGTCGATGTTCGCCAGTTTCAGGCCGTGAATGAACGTCGAATAACGCAAGCCCCGCAGTGCACACGCCGCCGAGAGCCGTGTGATCCACAACTGCCGGAAGTCGCGCTTCTTCGCGCGGCGGTCGCGATAGGCATAGGCGCGGCCGCGGATGACGGCCTCCTGTACGGTCCGGATGAGCCGGTGCCGCCCGCTGTAATTCCCTTTCGCCTCACGAAACAGTCGCTTGTTCGAACGGCGTCGGGCCTTGCTGCTGCTGATACGCATGGTCTTCGTTTACCCTGTCACCATCGGACTGCCGCCACTCACAGGGAGGGCCGCAGTGCGTCGACGATCCCCTTCGCGAACACACCGGTCACGACGCCGTCCTGGCGGAGATGCCGTTTCCGGTTGCCGCTCTTTTTCCCCAGTATGTGACCGCGGAACGCCTTGCGATGTTTGGCCTTGCCATTGGCCGTCACTGAAAACCGCTTCTTCATCCCTTTGTGTGTCTTCTGCTTGGGCATCGCACGTGGCTTTCTGCTGCGGTGGAAAGGCAAGGATTATAGGGGGCGACGTCGCCGCTTGCCACCCTGGAAGGCCATCTCGCGAGAAGTCGGATCGCGCCCGTGGGAGGTCGGCAATCTGCTTTGCGGGAAGCTCGTTTCCCGTCGCCACCCGGCGGGCGACCTCACTTGGGCGTCAGGACGGCGGTCATGCTGCGGCCCCCCTCCATCCCGGCCGGTTTCTCGACCTTCGAGACGTCCTCCAGCGCGGCAATCATCTGGTCCAGGATTTCCCGGCCCCGTTCATGGTGGGCGTTTTCGCGGCCGCGGAACATCACATTCAGCTTGACCTTGTCCTTGTGCTCCAGAAACTGCCGCGCCTGCTTCATCTTGAATTCGATGTCGTGGTCGCCGATCTTTGGCCGGAGCCGGATTTCCTTGACCTGGATCTGGTGCGTCTTCTGGCTCTTGTGCGTCTTCTTTTTCTGTTCGTACTTGAACTTGCCGTAGTCCAGAATCCGGCAGACGGGGGGCCGCTCGTTCGGGGCCACTTCCACGAGGTCCAGTCCGGCCTCGATCGCCAGTTTCAGCGCATCGGCGGTCGGAATGACGCCCAGCATCTCCCCATTGTGACTCACGACTCGAATCGGCGTCAGTCGGATCTGCTCATTGATCCGATGTGACGGCTCTGCGGCTGTTCCCTTCATTGCACCTCACTTCTAGAACACGTAGCCCGTGGACGGCAGACGCGCACAGTCCGGAAACCCTCCCTTTTTATCCCCGAAGGCCCGAAACGTCAAGGACTTGCCGTGGAGCACCGTTGCGCCGCCGACGTCGCCGGCGGGAATATTCCGCCGGACTTAAGCCTCAAGCACTGTGTGGCATTGCCGACCTCTCGCCGCCCATCTCGCAGTCCTCCACTGTGGATCTGTCATTCAGCAGGGAATCCGTCATGGCGCAGATTATCACGACTACCGCACTCCGATGCCCGACGATGTGGATCGTCGGGTTGTCCCTCGCGGCGGTGGCTGCCGGCTGTGTTTCCAATCACTACGAACTTGAGATCACGCCCGACGGCCAGTCGCTGCAGCGCCGGGTTGTTGCCTGGCGGCCCGGATCGAGTTCGGATCCGAATCAGGCCGGCGACATTGACCAGGACGAACTCGACCGCATCGCCCTTGCCTACGGCAAGCAAGCCCCGCGCGCCGGTTCACAGAAGTTTGAGTTCCAGGGTCAGTTCGAGCGCCGGACACCCGCCGACATCGGCGGCTCGGGGTCGCTCACCGAGTGGGTCTCGAGTTTGGGCCGAGCGTCCATGTACGTCGAACGGTTTCGCGGCAATGACGACCTCGCGGCGGCCCTCGATGCGCGCCGTGAGGCCGCCGAGGAACTGGCCGACGTGCTGATTGCCTGGTTCCACGTCGAACTGGGGGACGGCGACGCGTTCACGCGCGTGCGCCAGGTTTTCGATGGACCGCTGCGACAGGACCTGCGAAACGTGGCCGCGTATTCGTGCGTGGCGATGGCCATTGAGGATGCGGCTGCTGCGGAGACTTACCACTTCGAGATGCTCGCGCGCTTCGGGCAGTACCTGGTCGAGCGGGGCTATCTGACCCCTGACGACCTCCCGGAGATTGTCCGTGCCGTCGAACAGTCCGATCAGGCGCGCGTCTGCGTCTTTCTGCGGCGCGTGCTGCTGGCGAAGCTGGGACTTCCCCCACAGGAGACCAGTTGGGACTTCCTCAGCGATCCTGGCCGCGTCCAGGAATCGCTCAACGAGTCCCTGCGGGAGGATGCACATTACCGTCAATACTGCGCACGTCACGAAACGGATATACCCCCGGCCGAGTACGTGTCGGAACTCGGTCTCCGGACCGTCGGTTTCGAATTGTTTGCCGGCTTCGACATGCTGGACGTGAAGTTACGTTGTCCGTCGCCCCCCTATCGCACGAACGGAGTCTGGTCGGCTGATCAGTCTGCGGTTCTGTGGTCCAGGCGAATTCCGGAGTTCGGCAAGGCGACGCTCCGTCCGCTCCCTCCCCTGCTGTTCGCGTTCTGGAGCGTCCCCGACGCGGCCTTTCAGACCGCACATTTCGGGAAAGTCGTCCTGAGCGATGAGCGGCTTGCGCGGTATTGCACGTGGTACAAAGGCCTGACTGCCGGGGAATCAGCCGAGTGGGACGAATTCGTTTTGAAATTGGAAGCGGGCGAGTCACTACTGCAGCAACTCGGGCAATTCCGCTTCCGCGGCGATCCGCCGCCAACACCGGAGAACGAATCACCGCCCAGTCTGGCGGACGCCGCGCGGGAGCTGATTCTTGCCGGGCTGGAGGGGCAGTAATCCCCGCGCGACCCTTGCGCCGGAAGCCGGGCCCACCGGAAACGCGGTAGACACGCATGAACAATCGCCGATATGATTTCGGGCGAGACCCGCCTCTGGACAGACACGAGTCCGACCCGGTCCCGCCCCACGAAGCGCCCGGCGCACCGCGACAGCATGCCCGAAAACCGGTCCCACGGTTGTTCCGAGTTCCGCCGCCTGCGCGCCATTCCCCGCCGCGCAGTGCTGCAGGCAGGTGCGGTCGCACCGCTCGGGTTGACGCTGCCGGCGCTCTGGAATCGAGCCGTTCCAGCCGGTGACTCAAGCCCCGGCTTCGGCACCGCAAAGCGCTGTATCTTCCTGTTCATGTGGGGTGGGCCGAGCCACCTCGACACGTTCGACATGAAGCCGGATGCGCCATCGGAGATCCGTGGCGAGTTCCGCCCGGTCTCCTCGAGCGTTCCCGGACTGCAGATCTGTGAGCACTTTCGGCAACTCGCGCCGCTGATGGATCGGGTCGCCGTCGTGCGTTCCCTCACTCATGACGACCCCGCGCACCTCTCCAGCGCGCACACGATCCTGACCGGGCACCTTCCGCCTGTGAACAAGAGCGACGACGAACCCCCCAGCGAACGCGACACACCGCACATTGGTTCGGTGCTGGCGCGGCTGCGTCCGGCGGCCGCCGGTCTGCCACCCTTTGTCATGATGCCCTGGCAGACATTCCATCCGTCGGCCCCCGGCGGCACCGCCCCCGGTCAGCACGGTGGCTGGCTCGGTCGCGCGCTCGACCCGTTTCTGATCGGCGGTGATCCGTCGAAGCCGGACTGGAACGTGCCGGCACTCTCGCTGCTGGACGGCGTGTCGACAGACCGCCTGCGGGAACGGCAACGATTGCTGAATGCAGTCGACGCACAACGCCGCAGCCTCGACACCCTGGTCGCGGTCCGCGATCTCGATGATCAGCAGGAGCAGGCG
>CAZWGW010000699.1:0-4289 GCA_964633565.1 uncultured Planctomycetaceae bacterium | reverse complement strand
GGTCTGTCACCAGTGCGGCCGACGGCTTGTCGCACAGCCCGCAGCAGGTGTGCATGTAGCGGACCAGGTCGCCATGGTGGTCCCAGCCGCGGTGATAAAGCTGGATGAACCGCACGCCGCGCTCCACCAGGCGCCGCGCGAGCAGACAGTTGGCGGCGAACGAACCGTCCGAGCCGTTCGTTGCGCCAAACAGTTCCAGCGTGCTCTGCGACTCATCGCGGAAGTCCATCAACTCCGGAATGCTGCTCTGCATGCGGAACGCCAGCTCGTACTGGGCGATGCGCGTCTCGAGTTCGGGGTTGTCGACGACGGCGTTCCGCTGGCGGTTGAGGTCGGTGATCGCGTCGAGCAGCGCCCGCTGCTGCCGGTCGCTGACGCCGGGCGGGTTTTTGACGTAATGCACCGGCTCGCCGGTCGAAAAGAACTGCACCCCCTGGTAGCGGCTCGGCAGGAACCCCGCCCCCCATTGCCGCGACGCGATTGGCTGCGGGTTGCGGCCCCCTTCACTCGTGAGGACGACGAAACCCGGCAGGTTGTCAGCCTCCGAACCCAGTCCGTACGTGATCCACGACCCCATGCTCGGCCGGCCGGAGATCGACGTCCCGGTATTCATCACGGTGTGGGCCGGGTCATGGTTGATCTGGTCGGTGTGCATCGAACGGATGATGGCGATTTCGTCCGCGATGCCGGCCGTATAGGGGAGGATGTCGGCGATTTCCTGCCCCGACATTCCGTGCCGGCGGAACTTGAATTGCGGCCCGAGGCACTTGAGTTCCTGCCCCTGGAGCTGGGCGATCGGCTGCCCTTTGGTGAACGACTCGGGCATCGGCGTGCCGTCGAGTTCGGCCAGCCGCGGCTTGTAGTCGAACGTCTCCAGATGCGACGGCCCGCCCGACATGTACAGAAAAATGACCCGCTTCGCTTTGACGGCGTGATGCGGGAAGTTCGCCAGACCGCCGAAGGAGTTGCGGTGTTCCTGCGGCGCGGCGAGCCCGTCGCGGGCCAGCAGGTTCATCAGGGCCGCGCTGCCGACGCCGAGGGAGGCGCGGGAGAGGAACGTACGGCGGTTCAAGTGCGTAGCGAACGCGGGAGGCGAATACATGGAGAAGATCCCGGAAAAACGCGGCTCAAGGCGTCGCTGCTGATTGTAGCATCAAGGCTCATCCGACGTCATGGGGTTGTTCCGTACGCGCCATGCATCCGCATATCGCCGCTCATCCCGAGAACGACGATCGGCGTCTCAAGTCTGCGCGCCCGCCAACGGCGCTTGCTTCTCGGTTATCTCCGGACACCGCGGCGCCATCTCGGCATTGAGCGCCACATAGTCCCGCCACGGCTCGGGAACGTCCCCCTCGTAGTAGATCGCTGACACCGGGCACTCCGGCACGCAAGCGCCGCAGTCGATGCAGACGTCCGGGTGGATGTAGAGCATCTGCTCCCCTTCGCGAAAGGCATCCACCGGGCAGACCACGACGCAATCGGTGTATTTGCAGCCGAAACACGGTTCACAGACGACCATCGCCATCGGCGTTTCCTCCGCTTGTCACGTCATCCGAATGGCCCGCCCGAAAGTGAATGCAGTGACGTGCCGTCGGCCGGACGCGAAATCGGCGCGATTTCCGGGATTCCGCGAAGATTCCCGGCGGGCGCAGCGCTATGATGAATTCGAAATGACGGACCCCGCCGCCAATCCGGACACGATCGAACTGTTCGCCCGCTTTCGGCAGGGGGACCAGCAGGCGGCGACGGTATTGTTTGAGCGGTACCTGTTGCGGCTGACGGCGCTGGCCCGTGCCCGCCTCGCTACCAAGCTGGCGGCGCGAATTGACCCGGAAGACGTCATCCAGTCGGCCTATCGCAGCTTCTTCATCGGCGCCCGCGAGGGACGATTCTCGATCGAACAGAGCGGTGACCTGTGGCGGCTGCTGGTGACGATCACGCTCCGCAAGCTGTACCGTCAGGCCGGCCGGCACACGGCGGACGTCCGTGACGTCGGGCGTGAGCGATTTATCTCGGTCAATGCGGAAATGGCTGAGCGAGTCATGACCCGCGAACCTTCGCCGGACGAAGTTGTCGCCGTTGCCGACGAACTGGAGTCGCTGCTCTCGTCGTTGCCGGCTGCATCGCGCCGTATTGTGGAACTCCGCATGCAGGGCGAGTCCCTCGCGGAGATTGCCCGGCTGGTGAATCGCTCGGAGCGCACGGTGCGCCGGGCGCTCAATGAGATTCAGGACAGCTATGTCAAACGGCATGGTCCCATTACCGGGGACGACGACAAACGGACGCCCCGTCGACGAACGGCCGGCCGTCGCGCACGGCAGGTCCGTGCTGCCCCGTTAACGCCGGTCGAGCGGCCAACTGTCTCAACCGCCGATGCCCCGCTGCGTTACTCGGACTTTGTCCTCAAGGAACTGATCGGCGCCGGCGGCATGGGCAAGGTGTACCGCGCGGTGCAGCGCGGCACGGACCAGCCCGTGGCGTTGAAGTTCCTGCGAAAACAATTCCTGTCGCGACCGGAGGCCGTCGCGGCCTTCATTCAGGAGGCCCGCACGATTGCCGGATTGAATCATCCGGGAATTGTCACCGTCCACGGCCTTGGCCGCACACCATGGGGCGGCCTGTTCATTGTGATGGACCTCATGCCGGGGGGAGACCTGTCACAAGTCACCGCGCGCGGCCCGGTTCCGGTTCCCCAGGCAGTTGATTGGATGCATCAAGCCGCCGAGGCACTGGCACACGCTCATGCACGCGGCATCCTGCACTGCGACCTCAAACCGGGAAACCTGCTTCTGGCCGGCGATCGTTCCGTCCGCGTCACGGATTTCGGCCTCGCGCAGCGGCTGACGGTAAATGGAACGCTCACCACCGGTATTGCCGGTACGGCGGCGTATATGTCGCCTGAACAGATCGCCGACTGCTGGGGGCCGCTCTCGTTCGCTACGGACGTCTATGGAGCTGGGGCCGTGCTGTATCACCTGCTGACGGGGCGGCCGCCGTTTACCGGTGAGCGCTCTGCGGATGTACTGGCGCAGATCGTCTCACACGCGATGCCGCAGGCGCCAGGGGAGTTGAATCCCTCCGTGCCCGGCGCTGTGAGCGACCTCTGCCTGCGGTGCCTGTCGAAACGGGCCGCGGACCGGCCGCAGACGATGTCGGAACTCAGGGCCGCGCTGCCTTCAGCCGCCCCCCGACGCGGCCAGCTCGGCGACCGCTGAAATGGCCGCGTCGATCTCATTTTCGATCGTGAATGCCCCCACGCTCAGCCGCACCGTGCCGCCGCCGTCAAACGTGCCGATTGCCTGATGCGCGCGCGGCGCACAGTGCAGACCGGAGCGGACTTCGATGCCGAACGTCTCGTCGAGAATGGCGGCAACGTCCTGCGGCTCCAGGCCCTCGATCGTGAGACTGACGACGCCGGTCCGCAGGGCCGGATCGTCTGGTCCGTAGAGCCGCACGCCCGGGGCATCGCTCAATCCGTCGCGGAGTCGCTGGGTGAGGGCCGCTTCATGGGCGCGGAGCGACTCGACGCCGCGCTCTTCGATCCAGGCGAGCCCCGCCTCCAGGCCGACGATGCCGGGGGCGTTGTGATTGCCCGATTCGTATTTGTCGGGGAGGAAGTCCGGCTGGTGGTCGTCCTCGCTCTGCGAGCCAGTCCCCCCCTGACGCAGGCTGCGGAGTTGTTGCTCGACTCCCGGGCGAACGTAAACGAGCCCCGTCCCCAACGGGCCGAGCAGCCCCTTGTGGCCTGAACACGCCAGTAGATCGACTGGAAGTTGAGCAAGATCGATCGGAACGTGACCGGCCGACTGGGCCGCATCGACGAGGAACAGCGCCCCCGCGTCCTTCGCAATCCGGCCGACCTCGGCGACCGGCTGAATCGTGCCGCTGACGTTCGAGGCCTGAAGCAGTGCGACCAGTTTCGTGCGGGGACTCAGCGCCGCGCGAAAGGCATCGGGATCGACCAGTCCCGACCTGTCCGCGGGGACGTACGTGACATCAATGCCGATCCGTTCCTTCAATTCGCGCAAGGGCCGCAGCACTGAATTGTGCTCCATCACGCTGGTGACGACGTGGTCCCCCGGGGCGAGCACTCCGTGCAGCGCGAGGTTGAGGCCGTCGGTGCCGTTGAACGTGAAGATGATCCGTTCGGCCGACTCCGCACCCAGCAGCCGGGCGGCACGCTGCCGGCAGCGGTCGACGACGCGCTGCAACTCGCCGCCGCGCCGGGTCGCGCCGCGGCCGACGGCCATGCCGCTGGTGCGCTGCCAGGCGTCGACCGCGGCGCAGAC
>CAZWGW010000698.1:0-4289 GCA_964633565.1 uncultured Planctomycetaceae bacterium | reverse complement strand
CCATCCGGTGCAAGTGCGATTCCGACCGGACGGAAGTTCTCTCCGCCGACGATCAGCGGCTCCGCGATCGACTCGAACGACGCCCCTTTGACCTGCAATCGAAACCGCTCGATCCGGTGGTCCCCCCACGATGTTGCCAGCAGATTGCCGACATACTCGGCCGGCAGTGCATCGTGTTCATACGCGACGACACCACTCGGCGCTTCGCCCGTCCCTGCCAGCATCGGGAGCGTCCCGCGAATCTCGCCGTTCCAGGCGGTGAACGGGTGCAGCCCCTTGCGGCCGTTGCGGAAGCGATACCCGTAGTCGCCCCGTTCGATGATGTGCAGCAATCGGCACGGCGGCCGGCTGTCCGGGTCATTGTCGACGGTGAACAGCCGCCCGAACGCGTCAACGCACGACGCGTGCGGATTCCAGAACCCCGTCGCCCACAGGGTCAGGCCGGTGCCGTCCGGCCGCATGCGATAGACGTTCCCCCCTTCGCCGCCGCCAGAGAGCGAAGTCCCGTCGCTGCCGACAACGGCGTACGGTTCGCCCAGATTCTCTCCGAGTCCGAAGTAGACCCAGTCGCGCGCGTCGAAGGCGAAGCCGGCCAACCCGTTGTGGGGATAGTCCCCCTTCGTCTCCAGATGGACGAGTGCGGTCTGCCGGTCGCAGACGTCGTCGTCGTTCGTGTCTTCCAGCAGGAAGATTTCGCGGCGTGTGGCGAGGAAGAGTTGGGTCGAGGGCTGAGGTTCGAGAGTCGAGGGTGAGGCACCCTGTCGCTCGTCTCTTGACCCTGGACCTTCGACTTCGTGCATCCACACGGGGCGGGCGACGACGCTCATCGTGTAGCGAAAACCATCAGCGAACGTCGTCACGTTGTCCGCTCGGCCGCCGGAGTCGGCATCGGTGAAGAGCAGGACACGGTCCGATGGATGCCCGTCATAGTTTTCGGGGCGGAAGTGCGTGTTGCTCTCGACCGCCCAGACGCGGCCGCGGGAGTCGACGTCGATCCCCGTCGGCGTGCGGAGCTGTGGCTGCTCGGCGAAAAGTTCGATCCTGATCCGCGGGTCGGTGGAGCGGGGCAGGTCGTCGGCCGCGGCGGCGTCTGCGCCGATTGCAAACAGGATCAGGTATGGCAGAACTCGCATTTGCGCCGCTCTCCGCAATTGAAGAATACAAGACGGTGAGAGGTTGTCAGGTTACCATTCACAAGGGACGATCAACAACGCGCGGCATTGTCGCCTTTCGCTCCGCGAAAGTGCGTACCTTGCAGCCTCCGATCGGTGAAATGATCACGATCCCCCAATCACTGCGAGATCGTTTAAATGCCGAGACGCCGATTCTGCTTGACGGCGCAACCGGCACAGAACTGGCGCGCCGCGGCATCATCGTCGACGTCCCCGAGTGGTCGGCCGCGGCGCTCGTCTCCGCACCCGATCTCGTTCGCCAGGTCCATGCCGATTACATCGTGGCAGGGGCGGAACTGATCACCGCCAATACGTTTCGAACCCATGCCCGAAACCTGTCCAGGGCCGGACTCGCATCGCGGGCGGCGGAATTGACGGCGCTGGCGGTAGCGCTGGCACGTGAGGCAGCCGGGGACCGGGCGTGGGTGCTCGGATCACAGGCGCCGCTGGAAGACTGCTACTCGCCGCAGCTTGTTCCACCCGATGCCGAACTGCAGCGGGAGCATCGAGCGATGTCACGCCATCTCGCCGATGCGGGCGCAGAAGGGATTCTGATCGAGACGCAGAACACCATCCGCGAAGCGGTGGCTGCGGCGCGGACGGCCGCGGAGACTGGTCTGCCCGTACTGGTCAGTTTCGTCTGTGGGCGCGACGGCCGGCTGCTGTCGGGAGAAAGCCTGTCCGCTGCGGTGGCTGCCGTGCTGCCGATCGAACCGGCGATGCTGCTCGTCAATTGTCTCCCGGTGGATGCCGTGCCGCTGGTGCTGCCGGATCTCTTCGCGGCCGCCCGGTCGCGACCGGTGGGGGTGTATGCGAACATCGGCTACGCCGACAAGCGCGGGCAGTGGGTCAATACCGACAACGTCGACCCAATGGTCTACGCGCGACATGCGGCCGATTGGCTGCGCCGGGGTGCACGGCTCATCGGCGGCTGCTGCGGGACGACGCCGGCGCATGTTGACGCGCTGACTGATGTTCGGCGCGAGTTCCCGGGTTGAGCTGCAGATTGTGATTGTGAAGCGAGGAATGTACGCACATTCAGAGGACTGACGCCCGCCGCTCGCCCGGGCCGTCTTGACACGATTGTCGGGACGTCCCAAGATACCGCCCCACTTCGCCAGACCTCCGGCGTACGATGAGCACTTTATCTTTGACCCTGACTGACGCAGATGAGTCCCGGGGCGCGCTGCCGGCACATTTGCGCCTGCTCTGCGTCAGCGCGGCCGAACCGTCGTGGACAGTGCTGGCGCTGCTGCTCGACAAGCACGGCTGCCATGAGCCGCAGTTCCGCTGGTGCGAGACCGGCGCACAGGCGCTGTCGCTGTTGCGAGAAGAGACCTTCGACTGCCTGATCGTCTATGACGCAGCCCCGGTTTCCGGCGTCACATCGCGCGGGCTGGCGGTCGTGCCGTTCCTGCAGGCAGTGGCGGCGGGCGGGAGCGTCGAGCCGATCCTGGTTGTGACGCCGCGCTCCGACGACGAATGGCTGCTGCCACTGTCCGGGTTCGACTGTGAGGTGCTGGTGGCCGACCAGGGCTGGCAATCGCAGGCGCTCCCGGTCTGGATCGGGCGCGCTGTCGAGCGGTCGCACGTCGCCCGCGAAAACCAGCGGCTGTCGAACGCCGACCGCCGGCGGCACGTCCGCGAACGGGACGAGACCGAGCAGTTGATCGAACAGCAGCGGCAGATCATCGACGCCGCGCTCAGGTCCAGCGCGTTCATCGACAGTCCGGCCGACGCCCCGGCGTCCGTGGATGACTTCGCCGAGCGGCTGCCGGAACAGGTCATCACGTACTACCAGGAACTGCTCCGCGCCTACGTGATGATGGGATCGGGCAGCCTGACTGAGGAAATCCGCAAGCTGGCGCAGCTCTTCGTGATGGCGGAGATCAGTCCACGCGCCGTCCTCCGCGTGCATCTGGAGCGGGTCGAGAGCCTGATCCGCGGCCTCGGGAGCCGCAGTTCGCGGCACGTGATGGTGCGGGCCGACATCCTCGCGATGGAACTGATGATTCAGGTCGGCGAATGCTATCGCGAGAAGTCGCAGCGGCGCGGCCTGGGGGACTACGGGATCGACCTGCTGCATGCCGATTCGCTGCGGCAGAAGACAGGGGGGCGGTAGCTCCGCTGCTTCACCATTCATGGCTCCACATCGAGCGCGCACTTTCGCGGAACGAAAGGCGACAATGCAGGCTCCTTCCATCCCCTGTGCGCGCTGGTAAGATTGCAGCTGCGCTGGCAACTGCGAATCTGACGAAGGAGTCCTGGTATGAGCGGCTGGCTGACGGAACTGCTGGGGGCGGATGCGGACACTCTACTCTCGTACAAGTGCCGCGGCATTCCGCGCGAACGCCTGCACGTCCCCGGGCCCGATCATCTCGACCGGATCTTCGGCCCCAGCGACCGGAACCAGCGCGTGCTCAACAACTTGGCGCGGCTGCACAACACCGGCCGGCTGTCGGGGACGGGTTATCTGTCGATCTTGCCGGTCGACCAGGGGATTGAGCACTCGGCCGGGGCGTCGTTTGCGCCGAACCCCGACTACTTCGATCCGGAAAACATTGTCAAGTTGGCGATCGAAGGGGGCTGCAACGCCGTGGCTTCGACGTTTGGCGTGCTGGGCCTGTGCGCCCGGCGGTACGCCCACAAGGTCCCGTTCGTGGTGAAGATCAACCACAACGAACTGCTCACGTATCCAAACAAGTACGACCAGATCCTGTTCGGGACGGTGAAGCAGGCGTACGACATGGGGGCGGCGGCGGTCGGCGCTACCGTCTATTTCGGCTCCGACGAAGCGACGCGGCAGATCGTCGAAATCGCCCAAGCGTTTCAATGCGCCCACGAACTCGGCATGGCGACAATCCTGTGGTGCTACCTCCGCAACCCGGCGTTCAAGGCCGACAAGGACTACCACGTGTCGGCCGACCTGACCGGACAGGCGAACCACCTCGGCGTGACGATTTCGGCGGACGTGATCAAACAGAAACTCCCCGAGAATAATGGGGGCTACAACGCGATCAAGTTCGGCAAGACGTCGAAGATCGTGTACGAGCAGCTCACGACCGACCATCCGATCGACCTGTGCCGATACCAAGTGGCCAATTGCTACATGGGTCG
>CAZWGW010000697.1:3761-4293 GCA_964633565.1 uncultured Planctomycetaceae bacterium | reverse complement strand
TGGCTGGCGGTTGATGTGTTCTGGCAGCGACGATGGGGGAAGCCGCTCGACACGCGCACCGGCGTGCTGCCGGTGCACCACACGCTGTCCGTCGCCGGCCGGTACACGCTCGCTGTGATCGCTGGGTTGTGCCTCGCGCTGCGGACCGACGCCATCGCCCGGGGCCGAACTCCGCCCGCGGATATCAGCAATCCGGGCGGCTGGATCGTGCTCGCGTGCCTCGCGGTCCTCGCGTGCGGACTGCTGTGGGACCGAATGGCGCGGCGGGTCGTCGGCGGGCTGTATGCTCTCGGACTGGTGGCACTGATCGTCCTGCTCGACGACCTGCATCTCGCACCGCGGATGCTGTGGTTTGCGGCCGGTCTGGCGGCGGCCGGGTACGCCCTCCTCACGGGTCTGCTGGCGACACAGAGTGCGCGACTCCGCAGTTTCAGCGAACGGTGCGCGATGGCGCCGGTCCCTGCGGGTTCGGGGACCGCCTGGTTGATCCTGCCGAACCTGCTCCTCATCGCCTCTGCCTCGGTGATCGAAA
>CAZWGW010000697.1:0-3751 GCA_964633565.1 uncultured Planctomycetaceae bacterium | reverse complement strand
GTCGTGCTGCTCTATCCCGAGACGAACCTGCGATTGTGGGGGACGTTTGCCGCGACGTTGCTCGTGCCGGCGGTGATGTGTCTCGGGCGGGATGAACATCGGGAACGGTTTCAGACGCTGGCACTGGTGTTCGGCGGGCTGGCGGCCGTCGACCTCGGCTGGGCCGTCATGCGGGTCGACAACGATCCGCACTACAGGCTGCAGCGGTCGATCCGGCTGATGGAATCGCTGGCGGTGACGACGTTCCTGTACGGCGTCGGGCTGACGCGTATCGTGGACCGGGCAACGACATGGTTCCGCGCCGCGCGAAATTCCGCCACGATCGCCGGCGGAGCGGCGCTCGTGTCGCTGCTGGTCGTGCTGGTGATGGAGGGCCTGTGGTTCGACCGCGTCCACGGCGCGCCGGGCGCGCCGGCGCAGATCGCCGTTGTGGCGGTCGTGCTCGTGGGACTGGCGGCGGCCCTGATCTCGCTCGCCGTGCTCCCCGGACGCGATCCGCTCAACCTGACGCTCGAAGGTCGGATGCTCTACGTCTACGGGGCCGAGATCGTGCTGTCGCTGCTGTTCGTGCACATCCGGCTCACGCGGCCCGATTGGTTCCACGGTTACATGCTGCCGTACTGGCCGTTCATTGTGATGGCGATCGCGTTCGCCGGCGTGGGGCTCGGCGAGATGTTCACGCGGATGGAGTTCCGTGTGCTCTCGGAGCCGTTGCGCAGGACCGGCGCCTTCCTGCCGCTGCTGCCGGCGCTCGGGTACTGGATTCACATCGAGCAGGCGGGGCGCGATGTCATTGCCGGCGAGTATTCTTCCGTGCTGTTCTTCGTGGGCCTCCTGTACGTGGTGCTGGCGATGTGGCGGAGGTCGTTTCTCTACGGTGCGCTGGCGGCCCTGGCAGGGAACGGCGCGCTGTGGGCGCTGTTGCATGAGCAGGGGATCGAGATCCTGGCGCATCCGCAGATGTGGCTCATTCCGCCGGCGCTGTCGGTCCTCGGCGCCGCGCACATCAATCGCGACCGGCTGAGCGAAGCGCAGCTTACGGCGATCCGCTACCTGTCAGTGACGGTGATCTACATCAGCTCGACGGGCGAAATGTTCCTGCAGGGGATCGGCGAACACCTGTGGCTGCCGATCGTGCTGGCCATGCTGTCGCTGTGCGGCATTTTCGCCGGCATCCTGCTGCATGTGCGGGCGTTCCTGTACCTGGGGACGTCGTTTCTGCTGCTCTCGCTGGTGAGCATGGTGTGGCACGCCGCGCGAAGCATCGGCCATGTGTGGCCGTGGTGGGCGTTCGGCATTGCGACCGGGCTGGCGATCCTGGCGCTGTTCGGCGTGTTCGAGAAGAAACGGAACGAAGTGCTGCACGTGCTGCACGGGATGCGGGAATGGGAGGGGTAGGGGTGGGTGATTGGTGAGGGGTGGTTGGTGGTTTGGTCGTTTGGTGGTTGGTGTGAATGGCGCTAAGCCGCCAAGCGACGCGGGAGCGGCGGCTGAGGTGGGGGATGATTGTCGTTGAGGGGCGACTATAATGCCGAGGAGCATCACCGCGACTTCAAGCGACGATTGACACCCGATGGCGGCACCGCAAAGCAGCACAGCGTCCGGCGCCCCTTCCGGTCTGGCGTTCATCCTGCGAGCGCTGCGCCACCGCAATTACCGGCTGTTCTTCATCGGGCAGTGCGTGTCGCTGATCGGCACCTGGATGACGCGGATTGCGACGAGCTGGCTTGTGTATCGACTCACCGGCTCCGAATGGCTGCTGGGCCTGGTCAGCTTTGCCGGGCAGATTCCGTCCGGTCTCACCGCACCGATCGCAGGCGTGCTCGTTGACCGCTGGGACCGGCACCGGTTGCTCGTCATCACACAGGTGCTGTCGACGATTCAATCGTTCACGCTCGCGGCCCTGACGCTCACCGAACGGATTGAGATCTGGCACATCGTCGCGCTGGCGATGGTGCAGGGGTTCATCAACGCCTGCGACATGCCGGCCCGGCAGGCGTTCGTCGTGGAGATGGTCGACGACCGTCAGGACCTGCCGAACGCGATCGCCCTCAATTCGTCGATGGTGAACGTGGCGCGGCTGCTCGGCCCGTCGATCGGCGGCGTGCTGATTGCCGCCGTCGGCGAGGGGTGGTGCTTTTTCATCGACGGCGTGAGCTACCTTGCGGTCATCGGGTCGCTACTGGCGATTCATGTCGCGCCGTCCGCCGTCACGCGCAAGCCGGTCGGCCGGATGCTGCACCAACTGGCGGAAGGCTGGTCGTACGTCCGGAGCTTCGCGCCGATCCGCAAGCTGCTGCTGCTGTTTGCGGTCGTGAGCCTGGTCGGCATGCCGTACATGGTGCTGCTGCCGGTGTTTACCGACCGTTACCTGCACGGCGGACCGCACCTGCTGGGGCTGCTGATGGCGGCATCCGGCGTCGGCGCACTGACGGGGGCGCTGCTGCTGGCCGCGCGGCGGACGGTGGTGGGACTCGCGAAATACATCCCGCTGACGGCCGGCGTGTTCGGGGCGGGGCTGATCGCGTTCGCCTGTTCGCGGACGGCGTGGCTGTCGGTGCCGCTGATGGTGGTGACGGGCGTGACGTTCATGGTGCAGATGGCGGCCACGAACACGCTGATCCAGACGCTGGTCGACGACGAGAAGCGGGGCCGCGTGATGGGCTACTTCATGATGGCCTTCATGGGGACGGCGCCGTTCGGCAGTCTGCTGGCCGGCAGCGCCGCGACGCGGATCGGGGCGCCGAACACGCTGATCATCAGCGGCCTCGTGAGCATACTGGGCGCGGTGTGGTTCGCCCGGTCGCTGCCAGCATTACGGAACGAGATCCGGCCGATCTACGTGCAGAAGGGGATTCTGCCGGAGATTGCGAGCGGGCTGCAGGACGCGACGGAGCTGAACGTGCCGCCGGAGGGGTGAGTGTTGGCAAGATATCGTCAGGGTTCACTGACTTCCTCGCCGTCCGCCAGCGTGTAGATTTCCTGGCGCGGGTCGTTCAGTTCGTCGGCCCACTCGCGTGCAATGCCGGCCAACCATTCATCGCCCGATTCGTCCTCTTGTGACGTGTGCACGATGGCGATCGTCACCGGGCCCGGTTGAATTGAATCCGGCACGTCGGCGGACAGGCGGTGGTGCTCGTCGACGTGACCGGAGATGATCAAAGTGCTCATTTCCCGTATTCCTCGGCAACCTGTCGACTTCAATTCCAACCCGCGCGGAGTGTCAACCTGATTTCGATGCGAAGTCACAAGTGCTCTTCAAATAACGTCTTCGCCGACCGGCTCTTGCGTTGCCCTCGCCCCAGGCTGCGCCGTAAACGTTTCCCATTCTCTTCCACCGGTGGCGTTGCCGGCGCGCTTACCAGCGGTTCCGCCGCCCCATCCAGCGCATCACCCACTCTGATCCCCTCCAGCCGCGCGATCCCCCGTGCCGCGTATTCCTCCGACAGGTCAAACCCCAGAAACTTCCGCCCCAGCTTCTTCGCCACCGCGACCGTCGTCGCGCTCCCGGAGAACGGGTCGAGCACCAGTTCCCCCTCGTTCGAACAGCATCGGATGATGCGGCCGAGCAGTTGCTCCGGCATCTGGCAGCCGTGGAAGCCGGCCCGCTCCTTGAACGTGCCGGCCACGCGCGGGAAGTACCAGGTGTCCTCGTCCGCGCCAAAGCCGCTCGGACAGTCCTGCGGGCGGAGGATCCAGGTGTCATCCGGCAGGCGGCCCTTTGGATTTGCGCGGCCGTCGTTGTACACGA
>CAZWGW010000696.1:0-4309 GCA_964633565.1 uncultured Planctomycetaceae bacterium | reverse complement strand
AGGTCAGCATGTGCCGGCCCCAGGCGTCGTGGTAGGGGCGGAACCCGGGGAACGACGGCAACAGGCCGTGGTGCAGGTTAATGATCCGCCCGCCGGCAAATTCCCAGCAGGTGCGCGGCGGCAGGATGCGCATATAGCGGGCCAGCACGAGGTAGTCGACGTCGTGCTCGTCGCACAGGGCCACGAGCCGGGCGTTGTCGGGGTGGCCGCGCGCGTCACCGATGTTGTGGAACGGCACGGCGAACTGTTCGGCCAGCCCGCGGCAGGCGTCGCGGTTGCCGAGGAGCACGGCCGGCGTCGCCTTGAGCCGTTTGTCGCGGATGTCCCGCAGCACGGCGAGCGCCGGCTCCGGGCGATAGGTGGTGCAGAGCGCGAGGCGCGGCGGGCGGTCGTGTTCGTCCCTGGACCAGGTCCGGACGGTCAGCCCCTTGAGTCGGCCGATCTCCTGCATCCGCTGGCGCAAGACCGGGACCGGCTCGTCTTCGTGCGGCCAGTCGACGCGGAGCAGCATGGCGAACAGCCGCTCCGAGTCGTGGTCGTACATCTGGATCTCGTGGATGTTCGCCCCGGCAGAGGCCACGTAGTGCACAATCGGGTCGGCAAGGCCGCGATTGTCGGGTCCGACGGCGGTGATGGTGACGTGCATCGTTCGTGTATTCGATGGAGCTTCGCGCCTACCGCGCCGCGGCGGAGCGGAACTGCACGCCGATCAGGAACTGCAGCACTCCCGACAGCACCCCCCCGGTATACAGGATGGGGGCGACCTCCGCATAGCCCGTCTGCTGGGAAAGGGCGATCGCAGACACCGCCAGCGTGACCACCGGCACCAGGCACGTGCCGGCGACAGCCATCGTTCCGAGCGCCAGCGGCAGCGCACCCCAGCGCACGATGAGCGAATAGAGCGCCGTCAGGTGCAGCACCAGCACAAAGACCACCACAGCAGCCACAAGTTCCTGCTCCAGGAACCAGTCCGGATGAGTCGTACCCCCGGGCGGCATGGTCATGTACAGCCAGACGATCAGCAGGATGGTCGGCACGCTGCCGAGCAGACAGCCTCCCAGCTTGGCATACCCGAGTGACACGGTGGATCGGGGGAGCAGCGTGAGGCAGGGGAGCGTCCCCCATTTTTTCTCCTGCTGGAAAATCCGCGTCGCATACAGCAGCAACTCGGTCGCGATCACGATCAACACAGCCCACCACGCAGCTTCGCGCGGGCGGAGGCCGAAGAGCACGTTCACAATGTCCGCCTGCCAGAACAGCAGGCCGATCAGCAGCGGATAGAGCACCAGCTTCGCCGCGGCGAGAATCGGCCCACCCGCGACAAAATGAAAGTCCTTCCAGACGAGCGCCCAGCGCCACGGGCGGGCCACGCGGAGCAACCGCCGCGAGCGGACCCGCGGCAACAGGCCGCGCGCCGGGTTTGACCGGTCGACATACTCAGTGAAGCGATCGAACAACACCCACGCTGCCGTAAAACATGCCATCGCGCCGAAGGCGCTCCAGAGGACCTGCCCGCTGAGCACCGAACCGGCGAATCCGGTGCGGAGGATGGTGTTGATCCGGGTGAGGATGGAAGCGGCGTGCAGCGCGTCGACGCCCCACCACAGGGCTTCAACGGCCCTGTTCCCCTGCGGAAGGAGGCGGTATTTCACCAGGTCGGCCTGCGTGGAGTGCAGTAACGGGACGAGGCCCAGAAAACAGAGCGACAGCAGCAGCATCCAGATCGCCGCCTGACCCGAGCGCCGGCAGAGGACCGAGCAGAGGAGCGCCACGTTTGCCACGAGGACCATGTAGGCCGCCAGCGCAACGCAGGCCGCCATGACCTGGTGAACGGTCACGCCCCCCAGCGTGATCGCCAGCAAGGCGAAGGGGAACTGCCCGGTGAAGACGACGAGTGCCGCGACGAGCCGGCTGGTGGACTTGCCCAGCAGGATCGACAGGGACGACAGGTCGGCCAGCTTGAGCAGTCCCAGGGTCCCTTCTTCCTTCTCCTCGGTGATGGCGCTGGCGAAATAGCTGAAACCGGCCAGCGTGATCAGCACGGCGTTGAGCAGACAGATCGACCGGAAGAAGTGCAGCCCCGGCGCGCCGACGATGAAGCTCATCACGTGCGCCTCGATCAGCATGCCGCACACGATCAGCATGCTCACGATCCGGAACGCGTGCGAGCGGCGGAGACGGGCATCATCCCGGAGCGACCGCGTCAGGAGTGGGAGCGTTCCCTGGATCATCGCACCGGCACGTCGATCACATAGAGCACCCGGCCGCGCTGGTCGGGGAAGTCGTCTCCTGCCACCCGAAACTCGTCCGGCAGGTCGGCGTAGATGCAGATCCGCACGAGGTCGTCTCCCAGCAGCAGGTCTTCCGCCTGGAACTGGTGCTGCAGGCGGAAGCTGTTCCCGACGAGCGTGCGGGCCATGTTGTGGAACAGGAAGTCCACGTCTTCCAGTTCCTCGTCGTCCGGCGCGCGCCAGCCCCTGGCAGAGAACACGTCTTCACCGAACTGCGTCAGATAAGTTGTCGCCGGCCGGCCGCGGCCCCTGAGGATCAGCGGGCCGCCCGGGGCCTGGGTCAGGTCGTAGACCACCCCCTGGTAGCAGGCGCAGGCCAGCTCGAACCCGTCGAAGTCTCGACCCTGCGGTGTGAAACTGAGCCGGGTCAGTCCCTGTTCATCCGCCTGAAGTTCATGGACCTGCAGGTCGAGCTTCGGTCCCGGCAGGCGCGTGCGATGCAACAGCGTTCGCGATGACGAGGGGGGCATATCGACTTCGATGCCGCCGCCGTCGGCGCCGTGGACCCTACCGTTCACCGCCTCGAACTCCTGTGCTGTCGTATAAAGCCGGCCGCTTCCGGCGTGCGTGACGTCGTACGTCCGCCCGTGAAGCGCGGCGACGCTCGACCACTGTGTGACGTCGTACAGCCCGTTCTCGAGCTGCTGCGCGACCGCGACCGTGCGGACACGGTTCGTCTCCGTGCTCCCCACGCGGCTGAGCCAGGCGAACGCGAACGAGAACAGCGCGGCGGTGGCGAAAAACGCCGCGTAGAACATGCGCCAGTCCGGCAGCTTGCGGCCGAGCAGGTAGCAGCCCGGGTACATCGCCACGAGGTACAGCAGCACGGCCGGATAGACGAGCCACCAGTTGCGGTGGAAGCGGGCGGCGATCTCCAGGTCGACGAACAACTGCCGGTCCCTGTCCCAGCCCATCAGGTTGCCGAAGGGGGACGTCTGTGCGGCGGCACGCACCTGGCGCGGAAGCGACTGGCGTTCATCAGCCAGAATCTGGTCCTGGGCCGTGGCGAAGTCGATGTCGGTCGCCTGGAACGGCAGTCGCTTGACCAGTCCGCCGCCAACGCGGTAGCGGTCTTCCGGGCGGTTGAGCACGCCCAGGGATTCGGGGAAACGGGGATACTCGCCGTCCCTGTTGTGCAGGACATGGACGCGGCCGCCGCGACGCAGCCAGTCGAGAAACGCCTGGACGCGGGCGCCCTGCCAGTCCGGAACATGGTCCAGCACGACGCCGCGGAGGGAGTCGGTCCCCGTCACCGACACCGGGAAGAGCGCCTGATCGAATCGCCGCAGGACGCCGCCCGCGTCGGGGAGGTCATCCGGGTCGTAGACGAGCACGGTCGCCGGGTCGCCGTTGCGGGGCGTCGGGACCTCCATCCGCTGGTCGCGCCCCGGTCCCCATTCGAGCCGCCACGATTCGAAGTCGCTGACGACGAACGGCATCAACTGCACCCAGCGGCTGGAGAAGCCGGAGACGAAGTAATCCTGCTCATAGACGGCATCGATCTGCTGGTTGAGCTGCACGAACTTGATCAGCCGCAGCTTGCCTTCCAGGGTTTCGGCGGAGTTGTTCTGCACGAGGACCGACAGCGGCGTGAAGGTCCGCTCCGTGGTTTTGCCGTCAAAGCCCCATTGGACGTCCTGAATGACGACGCCGTCCTGGGCTGCGGCAGAGCGCGCCAGACTGGCCACGAGCAGCAGCGCGTAGCGGCAGGACGGACGGCCAGTCCTTGCTCCCCGTCGACGGCAGTCTTGCTGGTATACGGGCCGCATCAGAACTCACCTACGACTTGCCCGTCATGGCGGTTGGCCAGACGTCGAAAGATGATGCTGTCGACTTGTCCCGAGATGAAGGCCACCGAGCCGTCGCCGAAGGCGAACAGCGCCCCTCCCGGGTGCGGGCCGCCGAAGCCGCCGACAATCAGCAGCCCGGCCTCATCCCCGGGTGCGTCCTCGGGCTTCCCGGTTTCAGAGAGTTGGCGGATCTGTTCGGCGTATGCTTCGCCGCTGTCCCACCCGCCG
>CAZWGW010000695.1:0-4316 GCA_964633565.1 uncultured Planctomycetaceae bacterium | reverse complement strand
CCAGCCGCATGCGCAGAAGAAGGCCCTGTCGCTGTTTCACTTCGGCCTGAAGACCGGCGGTGTCCTGTTTCTCGGTCCCAGCGAGAGTCCGTCCGAACTGGCCGACGAGTTTGAAACGATTGATCTGCACTGGAAGATCTACCGCAAGCGGCGGGACATCCGGCTGCCGGCGGACCTGCGATTGCCGCTCTCGGCCGGTGCCGTGCAACTGCATTCCAGCGCATTGTCGACGCCGACGACACCGATGCGTGGTACGGACGGCAGACTGCATGCGACCTACGACGCACTGCTTGACGAATTTATGCCGCCCGCCCTGCTCATTAACGAGAGGCGGGAGCTGGTGCATACGTTCGGCGGCGCGCAGAAGTACCTGTCGGTGAAGGGCGGCCGTGCGTCCAGCAACATCGTGGATCTGGTCGACGCCGATCTGCGGATCGCCCTCTCCGGCGCACTTAATCGTGTTGAAAAAGACCAGTGCGAATCCCGTCTGCGAGGGGTCCGCGTGAACGGCTTCGGACCGGTCGAACTCGGCGTCAAACCGATCCATAACAAACACGCCGACGCCAGATACATGCTGATTACGCTTCAGGAAGAAGCGGCGCCTGAATCGGTATTGTCGTGCGACCAACCGCCGCAGATCGATATCGATCAGGCGTCGCGCGACCGCGTCGCAGCGCTGGAAAGCGAACTCCGGTACACGCAGGAAAACCTTCAAGCCACGGTCGAAGAACTGGAGGCGAGCAACGAGGAACTGCAGGCCGCGAATGAAGAGCTGGTGGCGTCGAATGAGGAGCTGCAGAGCACGAACGAAGAACTGCATTCCGTCAACGAGGAACTCTACACCGTCAACGCGGAATACCAGCGTAAGATCAACGAACTGACCCAGTTGACGAACGACATCGACAACCTCCTGCGCAGCACGGAAATCGGCACGGTCTTTCTGGATCGCAATCTGTGCATCCGCAAGTTCACGCCGCAGATCAGCCGGATCTTCAACCTGCTTCCTCAGGACGTCGGAAGGCGGATCGACGCCTTCACACACAACATCAACGAGCCGCGGCTCCTCGATCAGATGCGGAATGTCCTGCAGACAGCCGACCCCTTTGAACGCGAAGTCCATGATCGCCAGGGAAACTGGTACTTCCTGCGCATCCTGCCGTACCGCTCATCGACGGCCGAAGTGGAGGGAGTCGTCCTGACGCTGATTGACATCTCGGCGCTCAAGCGGATTCAAGCGGCGGTGGAAGACCTCAACCGGCAACTGACCGGCATCCTCGACAACTCGACGACGTTCATTTGCGTCAAGGATCTCGACGGCCGCTACACGCTGTGCAATCACGCCAGTGAGCAACTGCTGGGGGCCGTGCCCGAGCGTGTTCGGGGCCGGACGGACTACGACTTTCTGCCCACCCCCGTGGCCGACGTGCTGCAGGCGCACGATCGCGAGGTGGCGACCAGCGGGCGTGCGGCCCGGTTTGAGGAGGTGATCCCGCAACAAGGCGGCGAACGCACGTATCTCTCGATCAAGTTCCCGCTCCGCGACGTCGACTCGAAGATCTACGGCGTCGGGTCGGTCTGCACGGACATCACGGAACGCAAGCGGGAGGAGCAACTGCAGCGACTTGAAGTCGTCCGTCGCGACGAGTTTCTGGCGATGCTGTCCCACGAGTTGCGGAATCCACTGGGGGCGATCGTCAACGCCATCCACGCCATCGACCGCGAACCGAACGCCGAATCGGTCGGGCACATCCGGCAGGTGATCAGCCGGCAGGCGCATCACATGTCGCGCCTGCTCGACGACCTGCTCGACGTTTCACGTGTCACGCAAAACAAGATCGAGCTGCACCGCGAGGTTATTGACCTGCGGCAGACCACTGAGGATGCCGTCGACGCCGTTGCTTCGCTGATCGAACGGCGGAAGCAGAACCTCACCCTCAATCTGCCGGACGAGCCGTTGTATGTGGAGGCTGATCCAGCCCGGCTGCAGCAGCTCCAGGCCAACCTGCTCACCAACGCCTCAAAGTACACGCCGGACGGCGGTCGGATCTGGCTCAAGATCGATAGCGGCCCGGGAGAAGCCGTCATCTCCGTCCGCGACGACGGCGCCGGCATTCCGGAAGAGATGCAGGAGAGTATCTTCGACCTGTTCGTCCAGTCCGACGCCGCCATCGGACGTTCGGACGGCGGCCTGGGGGTCGGGCTGACGCTGGTCAAGTCGATCGTCGAGAAACACGGCGGTCGCATTGAAGTCCACAGCGGCGGGCCGGGGACCGGGAGCGAATTCATTGTGCGGTTGCCGCGGACGTCAAAACGCCCCGCCTCCCCCCGCCCCACCCCACGACTCGAAAAACCGTCGCACGTCAAGATCCTCGTCGTCGAGGACAATCCGGATGCCCGAAGTACGCTCTGCACGTTGCTGGAGCTTGAAGGATACACGGTGACCGACGCCTCGGACGGAATTGCGGCCCTTGAGGCACTCGAACGCGAACGGCCTGATGTGGCGCTGATCGACATCGGTCTCCCGAAGCTCGACGGGCACGAAGTGGCGCGGCGCATCCGGCACAACGACGCCCACAACGGGGTGCTGCTCATCGCGCTGACGGGATACGGCCGGGACTCGGACCGCGACGTGGCACTCGCGGCCGGGTTCGACGCCCATCTGGTCAAACCTCTCAACACCAGTCACCTGATGCAGCTTCTGGCAGAGAGATTCTCGGAAACCGCAAAATGATCTTGAAAACCGGATTCTGGTTGCGCACAATTCGTGCTCGCGCTTGGGTAAGGACACCCGATCGAGTACCGGCGTCGCCGGCAGGCAGGGATGCAGCGCGCAGTCGTCGCCAGCAACGGCGTAGGACGTCGTTGTCGGCCACTCTGCGAACGACGATCGGCATCGCTTGATGCCCCAATCGGGAAAGGACACCCCTCATGCTGGTTCTCTCGCGCCGCGTGGACGAAACCCTGGAACTCCCTGACATCGGGTTCTCGCTCCAGGTCCTCAGCGTCAAAGGCAATCGCGTCAAGGTTGGCATTCAGGCCCCCAAGGACATCCGCGTCCTGCGTGGTGAATTCTGCCCGGAAAACGTACGGAAGCTTCCGACCCGGTCCGGCACACATGTCCTTTCTCGGGAGGAGTTTCACAACCTCCGGAATCACATGAATGCCATCAGCCTGGCGCTTCACCTGTTCCGGCGGCAACGCGACGCCGGTCTGCACGACGCGGCTGAGGCGACCTTGAACCGGCTGTTCGAGCAGCTTGGCGAGGTTCAGGGGAGCTTCGTGACAAGCAACTCACCTGTTGGTTTGCAGGCCCTGCTCGTGGAAGACGATCGCAACGAACGCGAACTGCTGGCGGGGCTGCTGCGCATGAGCGGCTACAATGTCGTAACCGCCGGAGATGGTTTGGACGCCCTCGAATACCTCAAGACACACGATTTGCCCGACGTTGTGCTGCTGGACATGCGGATGCCACGCTGCGACGGTCCCACTACGATTGCGAGAATCCGCAAGGACCCGAACATGGCCGACCTCCGCGTGTTTGCCGTCAGTGCGACGCGACCGTCGGATCTCGGCGTGGCGACTGGCGCCGGTGGAGTGGACGGCTGGTTCGCCAAGCCCCTCAACCCCGAGGTGCTCGCCCGGCAGATTCGACGGATTGCCCTGACCGCGTCGGCCTGACAGAGTGACGCACGGCGTGCAATCGGCGCCTCAGGGAGCGATGTTCCGTTCGGAGGATGCCGAATGTCCAGCGAGTTGTGGGGAGAGTCTGTGCATCTCACGATCTCTCCCAAATCGGCGCAGAAGCAGACAGAGTATCGCACCGTCGCATCGCAGGTTTCTGAAGAACATCAGGCGGAGCCTTGAGTCGGTGTTTTTTGATCACGCCGCATCCGAATGAACTGCTGGCTGACGTCCGCCGTTATCCGGCATCGCGCTGCGCCTTCAGCCACTTCGCGTGATGCGCGCGAATCATGGCGATCGCCTCATCGGCGGTGCCGACACACTGAGGAATATTCAAATCTTCGGCGTTCGCCAGCGGCAGTTCAGAATTGAGCAGGCTGTTGCAGGCCCAGTCGACCAGGCCCGACCACATCTTGCCCACCAGAATCAGCGGCGTGTCATGCAGGTGCTTCACCTGCAGAAGTTGCCACACCATCATCAGTTCGAGGACCGTCCCGATTCCCCCCGGCGCCACCACAAACGCGTCGGACATCAGCACGAACTGGTGCAGCCGCGTGAAGAACGTCTTGTGCTCAAACGCCTGCTGCACGAACGGATTCACCTCCTGCTCGAACGGCAGGTCGACGCGAATCCCG
>CAZWGW010000694.1:4059-4320 GCA_964633565.1 uncultured Planctomycetaceae bacterium | reverse complement strand
CTGTCAGCCGCAGAATATCGTGCTCCGTAATGAACGCCTTGATCCGGTCGATCGTAGCGCGGGCGTCGCCGACCAGTTTGTCGGGCACGCCGTGGTCGAGATTGACCACGTCCAGCACCTTTTGAATCGTCTCGCGCCTGCCCGCCTCGTCATCGGGCGGCAGCGGCTGTTTGGAGTAATAGCGGCTCCACAACTGTCGGGCGATGACGTACATCTCCGCCTCGACACCGAGCATCGGCTGGAGCAGCGCTCCCAGGGCGG
>CAZWGW010000694.1:0-4049 GCA_964633565.1 uncultured Planctomycetaceae bacterium | reverse complement strand
GTACATCTCCCGCTCGACGCGGGCGAACTCCGATTCCGCCTCGGCCAGCACTTCATCGGCGCCTAGACCCGAATTCAGTTCGAGATCCAGCTTCTGCACGAACTTCTCGCGCCCGATGCGGAAATCTCCATCGGCCCTCGGCAGCAGGTCGTATTCGAGAAACTGCTGGTAGTCCTTGAGTGCCGCGATCACCGGCTTGCCGGCCTCCGTCAGCGGACTGACGTTCGGCGTCTCGCCGGCCACTTCGTAGATGTCCGACTCATAGAACGAGATCGCCCCCCGGTTCTGGCGGATGGCCGTCTCCACGACGACCTTGGGCGGATGCTGCAGGCTCGCCTTGGCGGCAGCAATCACGGCCGGCATGTACGCCATCCGTGACACACAGTTCTGCACGTTCCGCTCGCGCGGCAACGTCGACTGCGTCAGCAGCGAGTAGACGCTCCCGGTCACGTAGTCGACGTAAATCCGCGGGTCGCGCTCGAACGCGCGGATGTTGTCCCAGACCCACAGGGTGCGATTCAGGTCATGCTGCAGGATCTCGAAGTCGATCTGCGCGGAGCGAGAGAGCTGGTCGTAGGGGACGCGCGTCGGCAACTCATCCAGCGTGCGCTGCGCCAGTTCGACCCACTTCTCCCGGGCGGCGGGGGAGACGTCGTCGAGCCGGTCGTCGAACCGGTGGTCGCCCAGCATCGTTGCGTCCAGTGGACGTAATTCAAATGTCGCGTCGAGATACTCACGGAAAAACGATTCCAGCCTGGCATCGGCGTCGTCGGCGCCGTCGGCCGCGTGCAATGTGCTGCATGTGGACATAATGAATGCTGCTGCAAGGATCGTCGTCGCGCGGGTCAACACGGAGTGGGTCTCCTCATCGGGGCATCGGTCGTGCGAGACTATAGCAGCATCGCGCACTTGATGACGACCTACTCCGTCTGCGCCGCCAGGAACGCGATGAGGTCGACAAACTGCTGATCGGAGAGCTTCGTCTCCAGCCCCTCCGGCATCGCACTCAGCGTCTGTACCCGCAGTTCGTCGATCTCGCCGCGCGGAATCTCGTGCGTCTGCCCCTGATTGTCGCCGACTGTGAGCGTCGCGGCGCTCTCGGCCACCTTGACGCCGGTCAGCACCTGCCCGCTCGTCAGCGCCACGGCGACCGACTCGTAGCTGGGCGCGATCGTGCGACTCGGCTGCAGGATCGACTCCAGAATGTGGACTCGCGAGTAACGCCGGCCGATGCCCGTGAGGTCGGGGCCGATCCGGCCCCCCTCGGCCCCCAGCCGGTGGCACTTCAGGCACAGCGACCGCTCGACGTCCCTGAAGACTTCGCGGCCCCGGTCGACGTTTCCGCCGCCGGCCAGCACCAGCCCGCTCAGCCGCTCGTGCTCCGCTTTCGAGCTCCGCCGCCGGAACCGCAACTGGGCTTGCGGCTTCTCGCCGTCGGTTGTGACACGAACCAGCAAGCCGCTGAACCCGGCTTCGATGTGTGCCGGAAAACGGTCGGAATCGGGCTGAAACTGAGCGGGCTTGTCGCGTTGGAAGACCGCCTGATCGTCGACCCATACGGCGAGCGTGCCGTTGCTGGACGCCAGGAACTCAACGTCGGCAGGTTCGTCGACAAAGACGACTGCGAGCGCCATCCATGTGCGCCCCTCAACGGGAGCTGGATCGGCGGGAAACGGAATCAGGCCGTCGGTTGATACTGCGTGAACCCGGAAGCCGAGGTGTGGTTCCTCTATGGTTTGCGTACTGGAACCGCTCAATACCTTTGCCGCAAGTCGATCCGCCTGTTCCGTTGAGAGTGGACCGGCGAGCGCCCAGTCGAGCGGCAGGCCGTGCAACCACTGGATCCGGGTCAACATTCCAACGATCAATTTGTTTTCGTTCGAATCCACCGGCACGCGTTCCTGCCACGACGACAGCATTCTCACGATCGTCGCGTACACTTCCGCATCACGCGTCGACTCCGCGACACGCATCACAGCCGACCTCTGGTCCGCACTTCCGAATTCCGCCAGGTACTGCAGCGCGGCAAGCAGCGCATCCCGTTCGGACAGCGCTTCGACGGCCAGTTCGACGGCGCGTTCGTCCCCCAGTTGCCGGAGTGCGACCAGACACGTCCGTCGCAGCGCCGGTTCGGCGTCGCGCGACAGTTCCAGCACACGGTCGGCGGCGCCGGCGACGCCAAGCTCGCCCGCCGCCGCAACCGCCGCGCGGCGCACGTCGGCATCGGCGTCGTTGAGGAGCGCCGCAATCGCGGCTTTGGCTGGCTCGCTCTTGAGTGTGGACAGAGCCGAGATGGCCGCCGCGCGAACCGACGCGTCACCACTGGCGAGTTTCCCAAACAAGAACTTCTGCGGGCCGACTTCGGGTCGCAACGCAAGACGAGTCAGTACGGCGGCCAGCACGGGTCCGTCTTCCAGGCGTTCGGCAATCCGCTGCAGTTCGATGCCGTCCGATTCCCCCAGTGTTCCGGTAAACAACGACAATGCCGCAAGGCGGTTGCCCTCCGTCAGCCGCGGCGCGGCAATGACTGACTCGCTTAGCCGCCGGACGTCGCGGGTCGGGAGCCCCTGCACGGCGTTGATGATTGCCGCGACATGATCCGCGTCGGTCTCCTCAGCAATCCACCGGGCCAGCCATTCGGGCTCCGCCGGAATCCCTTCACGCTGCATGCGGGACAGCACAAATGCCCGCACGCCGTGGTCGTCGTCGGTCAGGCGCGCATCGAGTGCGGCTTCAATCGCTGCGGTACGATCCCAGGCTTCCGTGTTCGGGGGTCGCGGGCCGGGCCGGAAACCCCAGTAAGTCCACGTCCCGGGCTTGCGATGAACGCGAGAGAGCAGGTCGGCATACTGACGCCGCCGCCCCGCATTCGGCTCATGCGCCAGCCTGGCGACGAGGCCGTCAACAATCACCGGTTCCGCCTGTTCGGCGACGGCCCGTAAGGTGATCGTCCGCAGTACGTTGTCCGTTTGCGAAGGGGACGGTTCGCCAATCAACTCCAGCACCGCCGGCCAGTTGTCGCAGCGTCGCAGCAGTTGGAGGGTTGCGTGCTCCAGGACCGGATCGGGGGATCGCAGCGTCGCGTGCAACCAGTCGGGCGCGTCGCGCCATTGGAGTCGGGCGAGAGCCACCAGAATCTCCAACAGCAGCCGCGGATCGTCGCGCTGCCGTGCCAGTTCGGCGAGTCGCGCCGCCAGTGCCTGGTCCCCGCGCCCTGCCTCCAGCCGATGCTGGGCCAGTACCGGGTCGGCCAGATCCGCAATCGCCCTGATCGCCTGCGCCGCGACGCGTGTCTCGGCGTCGGACCGCGCCCGATCGAGCAATTCGTCAATCGCCTGCGCGCCCGATGTATGGGCCATGAACCACACGGCGTGCATTCGCCCTCGTACGCCCAGGCGCCCGCTCTGGCACGCCTCCCGCACCTGTTTCATGAGTTGCGGATTCTCCTCCGCCATGCTCTCCAGCCGCTCTTGCGCTTGCCACCGCGCGTGATGACTCTCCGCATCCAGCCGCGACAGCAACTCCTCCACGCCGAGCCGGCCGACGTTCGAGTCCGGCGCACCACTGCTCGCGGCGGCCGACTGAATGCGGTAGATCCGGCCCCGCCCCCGCTGCGGGCGCTGCCCGTCGCACCAGTCCGAGACCAACAGCGATCCGTCGTAATCCACGACCAGGTCCGTTGGCTTGAACCCGTACGGGTCGCCTGGCGCGCCGGCCGCGAAATCGACCTCCTGCATCGGCGCAAAACTGCTTCCATTCGGTTCGCATCGATAGCGGACGACAGCCCGGCCCCATTCGCACCAGAACGTGCTCTGTCGGTACGCCTCCGGGAACGCGGTCTCCAGATAGTTCGTTCCCCCGGCCGACGAGCCGCGTCCCAGGATCACGAGCGGAGCGATCGCCTCGTCGGGTCGTTCGTCGTAGTGGTACGGATAGCCGTGGTCGGAGCCGAAAAAGCAGTGGTACACCCGCAGCAGGTAGTCGCCGCCGTCGTTTTCATTGTCGCGGACGAAGACGTTGAGGTCCGCATCCAGCGCCACGTCGTAGAT
>CAZWGW010000693.1:0-4321 GCA_964633565.1 uncultured Planctomycetaceae bacterium | reverse complement strand
GCTGCGGTGGACGATCCCGCGGTTCCGGTTCGACCAGCTCATGGGGCTGACGTGGAAGGTGCTGCTGCCGCTGTCGCTGGCGAACCTCGTGGCGGTGATGACGGTGCGGCAGTTTGACTGGAACCGCTGGTGGCTGTTGCCGATGTCCGTGGGACTGTTTGCGGCCGCGGGGATCATCGGCGTGAACGCGAAGCGGGCGGAACTGGCGCGGCGTCCCCGCGGCATGAGCGTGTCGGCGACGTGAGCAAGGCTTCGCAGGTCTGGACAAACGATGGCGATTTCCGCGGATGACATCACCTGGGTCGAGGAGCCCGAGATCGGCTTCTGGGAGGCGACGTTCCTCCCGGCGATCGTCGAGGGACTGAAGACCACGCTGCGCCACGTCGGCGACAAGAAAGTCGAGACGCAGCAGTACCCGGAGGTGCGGCCCGAGTTGCCGCTGCATTACCGGGGCGTGCACCGGCTCAACCGGGACGAACAGGGGCGCGTCAAGTGTGTGGCCTGCATGTTGTGTGCGACGGCGTGCCCGGCCGACTGCATCCACATCGAGGCGGCCGCTGCGCCGCCGGAGTGGCCGGACCGCGACAAGTTTCCGTTGTCGTTTGTGCTGGACGAGCTGCGGTGCATCTACTGCGGCATGTGTGAGGAGGCCTGCCCGGTGGATGCGATCGAGCTGACGCACATCTACGACCTGACCGGCGAATCGCGCGAAGCGATGGTCTACAACCGGGAGAAGCTGCTGGGCGTCTACGACCAGACGAAGAACAATCCGAAGGACCCGGTGCGGACCGGACGCGGCCGGCTCGGGCCGGCGTCGGAGTTCGCGACGCTGCCGACGCTCGGCCCGGCCACGCCGGTGGCGGCGGCGGACCGATCGGCGCAGGCGCCGACCGCGGGCGTGATCGGCCCGGAGCCTCACAGCGGGACGGAGTTGGACGGCGCATGAACTGGCTCATGGACCACTGGCTGTCCGTCCTCGCGCTGGCGGTGTGCGCCGCGGGCGTCTGCTGGCTGATGCCGCAGCGGCAGGCCCGCCCGCGCAGCGTCGGCCTGCTGCTGGCCCTGGCCGGGTTCGTCGCTCTGGGGGGCATGCTGCACGCTCCGGCCGGGCCGCTCACCAGGACTGTGATGTTCTGGCTGTTCGGCGGCGGTGCCGTGATGTGCGGTGTGCTGATGATCACGAGCCGGAGGCCCGTGTACAGCGCGCTGTGGTTCGCCCTGGCGACGCTGGCCACGTGCGGCCTGTTCCTGCTGCAATCGGCGCCGTTCCTGGCGGCGGCGACGATCATCGTCTACGCCGGGGCGATCGTCGTGACATTCCTGTTCGTCATCATGCTGGCGCAGCAGGCGGGCGCGACGATGTACGACCAGCGGTCGCGGCAGCCGCTGGCGGCGACGCTGGCGGCGTTCATCCTGCTGGGGGCGCTGCTGACGACGCTGCAGACGTTCAGCGAGCAGCACCGCACGCCGCAGGCGGAGGCCATGCTGCCGGTCGACGAGCCGAATCCACTCAGTCGGCCGGCAACCGACCAGGCCGGAGGCACGATGCAGGGCCTGGGACGCTCGCTGTTCGGAGACTACCTGTTTGCGGTGGAAATGGCCGGGACGCTGTTGCTGGTGGCCAGCATCGGCGCGATTGCGATTGCCCCGCGGAGGGCGGAAGGGACACTCTGACCGCACCACACGCGGCTCGGCTGCGGCGTATTCAAGAACGATTCAAGACATGAACGGAGACTTTGAACGATACCTGGCGGTCGGCGCCGTGCTCTTCGTATTGGGCGCACTCGGCTTTCTCACGCGCCGCAACTTGATCGTGATGGTGCTTTCGGCGGAACTCATGCTGCACGGCGTGTCGCTGACGCTCGTGACGTTCGGCCAGATGCACGGCACGCTCGAGGGGCAGGCGTTTACGATCTTCATCCTGACGGTGGCCGCGTGCGAGGCGGGACTGGCGCTGTCGCTGATCCTGGCGCTGTACCAGCGGTCGAAGTCGCTGGACGTGGACGTCTGGAGCGAGCTGCGTGAGCCGGACCTGCCGCCGCCGCTCGCCGACGAGGCCTGCGAGCCGCCGCCCGCGCCGCCGGAGCCGATGCACATTCCGTCGCTGACGCCGGCCGGACAGCCGCCGCAACTGGACAAGGGTCGAGAGTCCAGAGACGAGGGTCGAGAGACGAGGGTCGAGGAATTACGAACCGTTGGCCAGGAACGGCAAATGGCATCCACCCCGATGGAAAGATAACTCGAGCGAGTGATGGTCTGACAATTACTCCCTCGACCCTGGACCCTCCACCCACAAACATGTCGGAAGCCACGAAACAACTGATCCTCTGGCTGATCCCGGTCGCGCCGCTGGCGTCGGCCGCGGCAACGGCGCTGCTGGGACCGAAGCTGCTGCGGGAGCGAAGCCACGTGCCGTGCTGGCTGGCGATCGCACTGGCCTTCGCCTGTTCGCTGGTGCTGCTGTTCTCAATCGTGCCGGCCGGATTCGGCGAGCACGGCGGTTCGCCTGCAATCGCGTACGGTTATCAGTGGCTGGAGGTTGGCACGTTCGACGTGCGGGTCGATCTCCGGGCCGACGCCATGACGGCCCTGATGCTGACGATGGTCACCGGCGTGAGCCTGCTCGTCGCGATCTTCGCCGCGGGCTATATGCATCACGATCCGGGATACGCGCGGTTCTTTGCGGCCGTGTCGCTGTTCGTGTTCTCGATGTGCATGCTGGTGCTGGCCGGCAACTTCGTGTTGCTGTTCGTCTTCTGGGAAGCGGTCGGACTGTGCAGCTATCTCCTGATCGGGTTCTGGTACCGGAAATCGAGCGCGGCCGCCGCGGCAAAGAAAGCATTTGTCGTCAACCGCATCGGCGATTTCGGGTTCATCCTGGGGGTGTTCCTGATCTGGACGACGTTCGGCTCGTTGAATTTTGTGGATGTGATGGGCCGTCCGGACAAGCTGGCGGCACTCGCCGCCGCCCAGCCGGAACGGATGACGCTGATCTGCCTGCTGCTGTTCCTGGGGGCGATGGGGAAGTCGGCCCAGTTCCCGCTGCACGTGTGGTTGCCCGATGCGATGGAAGGACCGACGCCCGTCAGCGCACTGATTCACGCGGCCACGATGGTGACGGCGGGGGTTTACATGGTCGCGCGGTGCACTCCGCTGTTCATGCTGGCCCCGCAGGCGCAACTGGTCGTGGCGGGCGTTGGGGCAGCGACGGCGCTGATTGCCGCACTGACAGCGCTCACTCAGAACGACTTGAAGCGCGTCATGGCGTATTCGACCGTCAGCCAGCTCGGCTACATGTTCATGGCGCTCGGGGCCGGGGCCGCCGGCCAGGAAGTCGCGACGCTCGCGGTGACGGCGGCGATGTTCCACCTGTTCACGCATGCGTTCTTCAAGGCGCTGCTGTTCCTCGCCTCGGGGAGCGTGATGCACGCCATGGGGGACGTGATCGACATGCGGCGGTTCAGCGGACTCCGCCACGCTCTGCCGATCACACACTGGACGTTTCTGTGCGGTGCCGCGGCGCTGGCGGGTGTGCCGCTGCTGGCGGGGTTCTGGAGCAAAGACGACATTCTGGCGGCGCTCTCCACGGCGTCGCACCACGAACAGTACGGAGCGTACTTCACGATCATCTTCACCGTCGCGACGTTCACTGCGCTGTTGACGGCGTTTTACACGTTTCGCGCCTACTTCCTCACGTTCTGGGGGGAGGAGCGGTTTCCGCAAGAAGCGGGGCATCATCCGCATGAAGCGCCCCCGGTCATGGCGTGGCCGCTACGCATCCTTGCGGTGTGCGCGGTCGGTGTCGGGCTTGCGCTCGGTCCCTCGCATCTGTTCGGGGGTTATCTGCATCACACGGCCGGCTTGCCGGAGGCGGCGGAGCACGGTTTCCACATCGGATTGATGATGCTGAGTGCCGTCGTCGCCGTCGCGGGGATTGCCGTCGCGTGGTGGATGTACGTCAGCGCGGCCGGCGTGGCGGAGCGAGTTGCAGCAAGTCTCGGGCCGCTCTACAGGCTGTCGCTCAACAAGTTCTACTTTGATGAGTTGTACTTCGCGATCCTCGTCGCGCCGCTGCTGCTGCTGGCGAAGCTGTCGGCGTTTGCGGATTTGAGCGTGATTGACCGGATCGTGGACGGAGTCGGCCGGCTGCCCCGACTGTTGAGCGCGGGTCCACGGACGCTGCACAACGGGCTGGTTTCGTCGTACGCGCTCGTCATGTGGACGGGGGTCGTCGTCGGGGCGATCCTGATTCTGGGAGCGCTGTGGTAATGAGTGCGCTGTTGTTCCTGACATTGGGAGTCCCGGCTGCGACGGGAGCACT
>CAZWGW010000692.1:0-4329 GCA_964633565.1 uncultured Planctomycetaceae bacterium | reverse complement strand
TCGAGTACCTGGTGGGCACGATGATCGAGGTGCCACGCGCCGCGGTGACGGCGGACGAAATCGCGACACCGGCGGAGTTCTTCAGCTTCGGCACCAACGACCTGACGCAGACGACGCTCGGCATGAGCCGCGACGACTACGGTTCATTCATCGGCTTCTATCGCGAGAACGACGTCGTCCCCAACGACCCGTTCCAGACGATCGACCGCGTCGGCGTCGGCAAGCTCATGAAGATCGGCGTCGACGGCGGCCGCAGTTCTCGCGCAAACCTGAAGATCGGCATCTGCGGCGAGCACGGCGGCGACCCGGCGACGGTGTTCTTCTGCGATGAGATCGGCCTCAACTACGTGAGCTGCAGTCCGCGGCGGATTCCGATTGCGCGGCTGGCCGCGGCGCAGGCGGCGCTACAAACCTGAAAGCAGGTAACGTGATTCCGTGCAGCCAGTGGACCAGCGGTCGTCGCACCCTGCGCGGATTCATGTGCGCGATCGCTGCCACCTTCGCGATATCGACGTCCGCAGCCGAGATCGCGGCGCAAGAGCAAACACCCCCGCCGTCCAAAGTCGACCTGCGTCCTGACTATGCCCGGTTTGATCTTCCGGCGTGCGTGCAGGGATCGCGCAACACCTGCTCTCTGTTTGCGATCGCGGCGCTCGCGGAGCTGGAGTGCGGCAGGTCCGATGCGGGAGCGGCGGCGCCGTTCTCGCAGGAGTATCTGACCTGGGCGGCCAACGAGGCCACGGGGCGCGTCGGCGATCAGGCGATGTTCTTTGAGGCGCTCTGCGGGCTGAATGCCCTCGGAATCTGCCCCGCCGACCTGATGCCCTACGAATCAGGCGGCGACAGAGACCGCCGTCCGTCGGACGAAGCACTGTCCCGGGCGAAAGAACTGAGCGATCGCTGGCGCGTGCACTGGATCAAGCTCTGGGACGTACAGGAGCCGCTCACGGACGACCAGATGCTGGCCATCAAGCGTGCGCTCGCCGATGGACACGCCGTCGCCTGCGGTCTGCGCTGGCCAGATTCGCAGCAGGGACACGAAATCCTGAAAGTGCCCCCTGCCGACCAGGTCTACGACGGCCACAGCATCGTCTTCGCCGGATATCGCGACGACCCGGCAGTGAACGGCGGCGGCGTGTTCATCTTCCGCAACAGCTACGGTCCGCGGTGGGGAGCTGGCGGCTATGGCACCATGTCCTACGCCTACGCACGCGCTTATGCCAACGACGCCCTCTGGATCGAACTCGGCCCGCCCGGGTCGGAGGTTCCCGTTCAACGTTTTGAAGCCGAATCGCTCACCGTTCTCGATCAGCATGAGTGCGAAGTGCAGCCACAACTGATGCGTCGCTACGGCGGACCGATGTGGAGCGGCCGGAAGCAACTGTATGGACGCGCCGAAGAGGGCGGCCGGATTGAGTTCGAGTTCAACGTGACGAAGTCAGATCACTACCGGGTGCGTCTGCTGGCGACGGCAGCGCCGGACTACGGCCGAATCCGCGTCGCCCTCGACGGGCAGGCGGTCGATTCGACATTCGAGCTGTATTCGGGCCGCGTCTGTCCCGCCGGATCGCTCGAACTCGGGACCAGTGAAATCTCCGCAGGAAAACATCAGTTGCGAATCGAAGTGATCGGGAAAGCGGATGCATCAGCGGGAACCGGATTCGGCATCGACGCGCTCGACCTCCTCTTGCCCCACACATGATACTGCGACAGCACGGTCGGTGAGTTCGCGGACGCTTCCGACTCACGTCATCGAACGCCGACACACGTCCGACGTGATCATTGTGGGAAAAACGGTTATGCCGTCACGTCGCGGCTGCCGCGGACCTGGACCCCGCCCTCTTCGTCGACGTCAATCAGGACCACGTTTTCGTGGCAGCACACCGGGCATTCCTCGACGTGCTGCTGCTGGGGGCCGTCCGTGATGTCGACCGGCAGCACGAATTCCTGCCGACACGACTCGCACACGCAGGTCGCCTCATCCTCGAGCGCCAGACGATGCGGCAGAGGTCCATTCCGCCCTCCGTGCCCGCCGCCCGGCAGAGGACGATCAATCTGGCGGATCCGGCGGAGGTGGCGGCCCCCCTCGAAGCCTGTTTCCAGCCAGCACTCCACGATGGCCCGGGCTTCGTCGAAACCGATCATCCGCTGACCGAGCGACAGCATGTTGGCGTTGTTGTGCTGGCGGGCCAACCGCGCAGACTTGAGATTCCAGCACAGCGCGCAGCGAATGCCCGAAACGCGATTCGCCACAATCGCCTCACCGTTTCCGGAGCCACCCAGCACGATGCCGCGATCGAACTCACCTGCGGCAACAGCCTCCGCACACGGCCGAACCACAAGAGGATAGTCGACGGGATGCTCGTTGTGAGTCCCGAAGTCTTCGACAATGTGGCCGGACTCGATCAGGAACAGCTTGAGCCGTTCCTTGAATTCGAAACCGGCATGGTCGGACGCAATGGCGATGTGCATGGGTGGTGACTCCCACCAGGAGGCGCGAGGGAACCCTCGTGGCTGCAGTATACCGAGACTTCCCGTGCAATCCGAGCCTCAAAGCCTCAACGGAGTTGCACGGCGTTCAATCGCCAGGCGGAGCTCACGTCAGGAGTTGCCGGATGCCGTCGCTGAGAATGCGATCCACCTGCGGTGCACACCACGCGACGCTCACTTCGTAGCCCCCCTGGGGGTAGGCCTCTTCCGTGGGGACGTACCACGGGCCGCCGTCGCCGTACGCGGCGCAGGCGACGAATCGCGCCGGCGCAGCCTGCCGGGCTTCCAACTGGTATTCGATGAAGCACTCCGACGGGAGATGCAGCAGCGATACGTCGTTGACGTGCAGCGCGCTGAGCACGATGGGGACCTTGTTCGCACAACGCCGAATCCACGCCACGGTGTATGCCGGCCGGTTACGGTTCACGACCGGCTGCGACTGATCCGCAATCTGGCGCAGGATCTGATCGGCGTCCCAGCGTGGATCGGGCGGGGGGAGTATGTCGTGCGTGGCCCAGCGGATGCTCTCGATCGGCTGCCGGGCAAGCGCCGCTTCGGAGGCGACAATCCCGCGGTACACCCGGTCGACCAGGATCGGCCGCATCTCGCGGCTGCCGTCGTTGTACTTGCCGGCGCCGATGTTCCCGCCGCAACCGTTGAAGTAGAGGTGCACACAGCCCGGCTCTTCCTCCTGCCGCCGGCGCCGCGCCAGGCCGCAGAAGTCCGCACTGACCATGCCGTCGCCGTAGTAGCTCATCGGATGGCAGGCGTAATAGTGGCAGGCAGCGACTTTCGTCTCCCCGTCGTAGAACGCCACGGTCTTCAGGAACGGGTCGATCAACCCTTCGGGCAGTGCGTGCAGCTCAGGGTCTTGCGAGCTGCTGCCGCGCATCGTCCGCACTCTGCCGTCAGCACCGAGGATCCTGCGATTGCCGGCGACGCGGTCGACGCGCGCCTGTCCGGCGGCGACATGGGTGATCCGCCGCGCCCTGGGGAGGGCGTCGGCGATCGCCCGTTGACCCGCGTCGAGGCAGCGGCGGAAAAAGTCGACGTCCATGATGTGGGGCAGGTCCCCCTGTTCCTGCGTGATCCGTTCCGCTTCGAGGCAGGCGAAGGGGGCATTGTGCTGATGGACACACTGCACGGCGACACGCTCCGGAGTTGTGCCGGCAGCTTCGGCCAGAGCAGTCCGCCACTGGACGTGCGCCTCGTTGAGGATTCCGGTCCAGTCGACGGCGCAGATCACGATCGGCCGGCCCGCACCCAGCAACACGAAACCGATCGCTTCCTGCGGGTCGTCGTAGCCGACCACGGGGGTGATCCAGCCGCCGCAGCAGCCGTGCCCGATCGGAGGCGACACGTCGAACCGGAACGGGGCCAGGTGCAGATCCGGCGCGGCGGCGTCCGCGCCTCGCGTCGGCGCTGCGGCAAGGCCCACGATCGAAGCCGCCACGAAGTCACGGCGAGTGAGTCGGTGCATCATCAACCTCAGGGTGCAATGGTCGTCCGCTGCGCACAGCGTGGCAAACGCGGTCCGTCGCGCCAACCGTTCGCGCTGATGGCGGCGTCGGGGAACGAACAGCGGCCGTTTCGCGGACCATTCCCGCTTGACGTTGTTCGATGCAGGCCCTAGGCTGGGCGCGCATCGCGACCGTTTGGTCGCAGCGAGCGCCCGTAGCTCAGTTGGTTAGAGTGCATGCTTGACATGCATGAGGTCACAGGTTCGAGTCCTGTCGGGCGCATTTTTCTCAACTGACGCTGAAACAACAGTTTCTGTTACCTGCCGACGGTCGGCAGTGCAGCCTGAGATTCAACGAAATCCGGTAGTCTACCGGATTC
>CAZWGW010000691.1:0-4331 GCA_964633565.1 uncultured Planctomycetaceae bacterium | reverse complement strand
ACGGCTCGGGGAGCGCGTGCCGCTGTCCGCCGACGGTGACCTGGTGCTCCTGCATCGCTTCCAGCAGCGCCGCTTGTGTCTTGGGGGGCGTGCGGTTGATCTCGTCCGCGAGGATGACGTTGGCAAAGACCGGCCCCTTGAGGAACCGCAGCTCGCGCAGGCCGGTCGAGCGGTCTTCCTGAATGACTTCCGTCCCGATGATGTCGGCGGGCATCAGGTCGGGAGTGAACTGCACGCGGTTGAAAGTCAGCCCCAGCGTGTCGGCGAGCGAGCGGACCATGAGGGTCTTGGCCAGGCCTGGAACGCCGACGATGAGGCAGTGGCCCCCCGCCAGGAGCGAGATGACCAGTTCGCGCAAAACGGCCTGCTGGCCGACGACGACGCGCGACAATTCGGCGACCATCCGCTGGTGGGCCTCGCGCAGTCGGCCGAGCGCGGCGACGTCGATTTCGGCGTCAGGCGCCGCGGCGGGGTCGGTCTGTTCGTTCAAGCGGCGGCTCCAGTGTGGAAAGACCGCGGGATGCGGTCCGGGTTATTCTACCCCTCGCGGGAGGCGACGGGCAGGCAGAATTGTGGGAGAGTGGAGAGTGGAGAGTGGAGAGCGTGAGAGTGGAGAGACGGCCATCGGCGTCAGCAAATTGGTCGCGTCGTCAAAGATTGCGAACCACCCGTCCGCCACGGCGTGTACGACGACGAAGTAGCGTTCATCCGGCTCGAAGGCAATCGGTTCGGTGCCGTCCCAGGGGAGACATCCGTGCGGTGTGGCGGCAAACCAGCGGTGGAAATGGCCGATGAACATGATCCGGTGCCCGTACTGCGCAAAGCTCGCATCCAGGGCGCCGGTTTCGTGCGGGCGGGGCCCGAGATAATACGCCGCCGGATCGGTCGCATCCTGCGAGGGGAGGCCGTGTGAGAACAGCAGATCACCCAGTTCAAACTGCGCGGCGAGTGTGCCGAAGTAGTCCACGACCCATGCGGGGTACAGGGCACACACCTCGGGCCGGGGTTCGACGCACAATCCCAGTTCGTGATTCCCCCAGACGCCGACGGCGTTCCGCGCCTGCAGCAGCGACACTGTTTCCGCCGCGTTTCTGGGGCTCTCAATCAGGTCGCCCAGCACGATGGTCTGGTCGATGCCGGCCGCCTGCAGACCGGCGAGCGCTGACTGCAGGTTCTCAAGATGGGCGTGGATGTCGGCGAGGATTCCGATTCTCATTTCGGTGCGTGGCTCATGACGGTTTCGCTGTGGCGCAAGTGTTCCGGCTGAAGCCTTGCAATACGGTTGACGTGTGGTTGTTCGCGGTGAAAACGGCAAGCGTACAAGATTCAAGCGTCGGAAAATTCTTTAAGGGGTGGAGCAAGAATGCAAGGTTGCAAGAACTCCAGGGTGGGGGGAGAGGGGGGTGGGTTCTTTGAACATCGACGCAGAAGACGCAAGAGGTAGACAGGAAAATCATGGACAGGAATATTTCGTAATTGGTGACTGGTGAGTTGTAACTGGTCGACGGCTGATCTGTGTCCTGCGGATTCCATCCTCGACGCCCCGACCTGGGCGCGCGCGAGTACTGCTCGGTGTGGAGCGGACTTGCGAGTAGTGTACATAATTACATAACTCACGTCAAGGGAGGATGCCACGGTGCGGCGATGTGCCTGGGAATGGATTGTCGAAACACTCGCGCAGGATCTGCCTGGCGCTCTGGATCACCTGCCAGTCCGGCAGGCGAATTGCCGTCAGGACTCCGCCGGCGATTGTATCCAGACCGATCGTGCGCTTTCGGATGCGTGGACGCGGCCAGCCCGAGGCATCCACGACGGCATCGTTCCAGTGGCCATACACCACCAGCTCCTTGCCGCCATAGGCCTCAATGAAATCATCGGTTCCCCAAAGCATCGCGTCGCGCGGCTGCTGGCTGACATCGGAAATGGCGGGGTCAAGGCCGGCATGCACGCACAGGGCCTCCGGCGTGCGGTGGAAGAGCTTCAGATTCTCGAAGAATTCGATGTGTGCCGGCGGCATGGCGTCGCGGAGCAGGTCGTATGGCAGGGGGATTTGCTCGGTCAGCAGGCGCGGTCCCGCGTCCGCCAGCGCCGCCTCCAGTTCCTCTGCGACCTGTGTAGAATAACTGCGCACCGTCGCAAGTGCTTCCATCCCGAAGAGCCAGGAGTGCCGGGTCGGATCTCGGAGGGAGCGCAGCAACCAGTCCTCGTGATTCCCCAGGAGCGTGGCGACGTTGGCCGCAGTTCGCGCGCGCAACTCGAGAATGCGATCCACACAGGCGCGCGCATCCGGGCCGCGATCGATGTAGTCGCCAAGGAACACGAGTGTGTCGTCCCGTGCGAGGAGGGGCTCGACCTGGTCCAACAGGTCGTCGAGTGCCGGCAGGTTGCCGTGAATGTCCCCGATGACGAACGTCGCCATTCGCTCTACCCATACATCACGTCCGTCCGCAGGACGTACTTCGTTCCTTCTTCGGCGGCGACCCCTTCGTGCATGATCTCGTGAACAAAGACGAGGGCCTTGCCGCGTTCGGGGCGGACGGCAAACCTGACCTGCATGCCATCCGCGTAGAACCGTGTCTCACCGCCGCGGGCGACGTCGGTGAGGTACACCATGAAAGTCAGTTTGCTGGTGCGGTCGTTGATGCGGACGGCGCCGTCGTGGTGTGGCGCAAACGCTTCAGTTCCCGTGTACCGGTAGTAGCGGAACCGCGTATTAAAGGCTGACGCCGGCTGCCCGTCGATCACCGGGGGGAGATGTTCCGCCGCTCTGGCCCAGAGCGCGTCCGCGAGGGGTTGATCGTCAACGATGGCCCGCGCATTGTCCCGGTAACCGTGGAGGACTTCGCCGTCGATCGTGAACGTCTCGAATCCTACGGCTTCGCTCCGCTCAATCTGGCGCGCACATTCCTCGGCCGACAGGAAGTCGTGAATCAAAAAGATACGGTCGCCGTCGATCGGCTCACGTTTCATGCGGAGGCGGTCCCATCATCGAGACTCAGCGGATTTGTCGTTGAGACATACCAGGATCAACAGTCCAATCGGGCCAAGCCAGCCCAGCACGGCGCCGAGGAACGGGTGGTAGCCCTTTGCGCCGGCCCAGACCGCCGTCCCGACAAGGAAGATCGCGAGAAAACCGAGTAGCGTGCTTCCGTACGCTTTCTTGAGCGACATCTTGCGGTCCAACCTCGATCATGGCGCGTCAGGAACTGGGTATGGGTGCAAAGCCTGCTGCACTTCAGCCCAATGCTGCCGCCAGGCGCCCTGTTCGTCGGCGGGGAGTTCGTCGAGGGCCGCGTCCCGCAGTGTGGCGAGGTCGGGGTCGTTCAGGCTATGCCTCAGTTGCTGCGCGGCTGCTTCGCGCGCCGGGGCGTCGTCGGCCGCCAGCAGGCGTTGGCAAACTGTGAGGTGCGTTCGCAGCGAGTCCAGCGCCCGCTTCCGCCACACTGGCCGCTCGTCGTCTGGCACGGCAGGCGCGCCTTCCTCGACGTCTCCGGCCGCGACGCGCGCTGCGGCGCAGGCGGCGTTGTAGACGTAGCGCATTCGCAGCGGCTCGGGGAGGGATTCGTCGGCGATATGTCCTGCAAAGAGCGAGGCGGCCAGTGCCGGCCGGTTCCTGCGGGCCAGCGCGAAGTCGGCCAGCGCCAGCGCCTCGGCGGGATCGGCCGGCGCCGCGGCGCCGCCGGCCAAAGTGCGGTCGAAGGCCAGGAGTTGCCGCGCCTCGGCAACCCATCCAGCCGTGGGATATTGCCAGTTCCCCCGCGCCGTGCCCAACTCGTGCCCCCGCTCCAGGAGCGTAACGGCCTCGGCCGATCTCTCGGTGTGCCGCAAGAGCAAGAGGCCCAGGTTGCAGTGCGCCTCAGCGTACGTGGGCTCGAGTTCGATGGCCCGTCGAAACGCGGCCTCGGCTGCCTCCAGACGGCCGGTGACTGCCAGCAGGTTGCCGAGGTTGTAGTGGGCGTTGGCGAGTTTGGGATCGAGTTCGATGGCCCGTCGAAACGCGGCCTCGGCTGCCTCCAGGCGGTCGGTGTCTGCCAGTAGGTTGCCGAGGTTGACGTGGGCCGGGGCATATTTGGGATCGAGTTCGATGGCCTGTTGATACGCGGCCTCGGCTTCCTCCAGACGGCCGGTGTTAGTAAGCGGCTAGGCGAGGGAGTGGTGGGAGTGGGCGGTGTTGGGATCGAGTTCGATGGCGCGTCGATACGCGGCCTCGGCTGCCTCCAGACGGCCGGTGTCTTTCAGCAGCAAGCCGAGGTTGTAGTGGGCTGGGGCGGATTTGGGATCGAGTTCGATGGCCCTTCGAAACGCGGCCTCGGCTTCCTGCAGGCGGTCGG
>CAZWGW010000690.1:0-4336 GCA_964633565.1 uncultured Planctomycetaceae bacterium | reverse complement strand
GACAACTGCCAGAATCACCAATAAGCCGATCGCTTTTGAATCGGGCCAGCCCCGGCCACGCGTGGACGTTCTACGGCCCCGGTTCCGATGCCGCAGCTTCCAGTTCCTTGAGTTGTGCTTCGCTCGGAAATTCCCGCGCCCGGTACCGCGGCGGATACATGTCCGGCACCGGCGTCAGCAGCCCCCCGACGATCGACCGCACCTGCTCCCATTCGCCGCCAAAGGTCTGCTCCGTCTCCGGGCGGAAGAACATCACTTTGTGCGTCTGCGGCAAGAGTGAATCGACTCCCTCCGACCAAACACAGTAGCTGCTGACTTCTCCCGCCGGGCTGCGCACCGCGGTGAATGACGCCACGAACACGTCCTCCTCCCGCTTCTCCAGCCACTCGGCGAGCAGCCGCTGCTGATCACCGTATTCGCCCGCCATTGTCTTGACCTCCAGCAGGCGGAATTTCTGAAAGTGCGGGTGGTCGCGCTCCGGCAGCCAGCCGACCCACTCCTCCCCCTGATGGACGATCGGAATCCCGCACAGCGGCCGTGGATCGTCGAGCGCTTTCTCCGCCAGGTCGGCCAGCATTCCCAGCCCCGCTTCGTCGTCGCGCCCCGTGATGAGCAGCGTATCGCGATTGGCGACGACCGCCACCGGCGGCCCCGCGACTTCCAGCCGCTCGATCAAATTGGGGAGCAGAAGCCGTGAGGCGTCGTAGTTGTCCCCGGTGAGCGAGGCGTACAGCGAATCGCCGAGCTTCGCGAACGCGAACTGCGTTTCGGCGAGGTTCAGCTGCGCCGCCTCCAGGGCCTCGTAATAGGTCACTCCCCACTCGTCGAGGTTCTGCTGGTTGACGGTCTGCATTGACTCCGGCAGGTCGAACACCAGCGCCCCGACGAGATGCGTGCCGATGTCGTGGTGGGGGATCGACGGCGGCTCGGGGGAATCGAGCTGCGCCTGCAATTTGATCAGTTCGAGATACGACCGCGATCGCACAATCGGCCGCAGGTCGTGACGTGCATCGCCGAACTCTTTGGGGACCTCCTTGAGGTACGTCAGCAGGCCGCGGATGATGTGCTTGAGGTGCTTCCTGCGGCCGGCGCGCGGAGTGTTGCAGTGCTCGGCGTAGAAGTTGGTCAGGTTGGCGGTTCCCGCGCCGGCGTCCCCCTCGAACTGGAGACGGAAGTTTGCGGCGTCGTACGTGACGGCCCGCTGGTCGCCGGCGGCCCGCAGCGCGGCCATCACCTGACGTGCGAACTTGTCGCGGGACGGGCGACCGAATAGGTTGTCGAACAGGTTCATCGGCGGGTTTCCTGCGGCGAAGTGCTGGCGGGAGTTGTGTGTGAATTGTCGCCGGATCCGGCTTGAGCCACAACCACTGTCGGTTCATTGTAACCCGAAGCGTCAGCGAGGGTCGGCTGGCGACCCGGCCCCTCGCTGACGCTTCGGGTTACAATGCCTCCGCGGTCAAAGTCCCACGTCTCACGAGGTGCGACATGCCGGTTTCACGCATGCTGAGCTGCGTCGCGGGAATCACTCTGGCGACGTTGGCGGCCCCCGCGCCGGCTGCCGACACGACGGTTCAACTCGACGTGGCGGCGGGTGCACACGATCGCGGCCGGACGCCCGTCAGCATCGAGATCCCCGAATCACTCCATGCGGTGCCGCGTGTCGCGCTCTTCCGCGATGACACCGGTGCCGAGGTGAATCTGCAACAACTGCCGCGAGATCCATCCCGGGCCGTGTTCATCCTCGACGAACCGCTGCCGGCCGGGGCATCGCGCCGCTATCGCCTGCAGGTGGGCAGTCTGGCGCGGATTACCCGCCCCTCGCCGGTCGCCCGCGTACACGCCGATCGCGCCCTGACGGTTGCGGTGAACGGAAAGCATGTCCTGCAATACAACCTCACGACCGTTGATCCACCCGCGGGGATCGACCCGGCCTATCGGCGCAGCGGGCATATTCACCCCATCTGGACACCGGGCGGCAAAGTCGTCACGGACGAGTTCCCCGCCGACCATCCCCACCAGCACGGCCTGTTTGCGGCGTGGGTCAACACGACGTTCGAAGGGCGTCACGTCGATTTCTGGAACCAGGGGGGAAAGACCGGCACCGTCGAGCACGCGAGCCTCGATGCCGCGACGAGCGGCGACGTCTTCGCGGAGTTCACAGCGACGCTGCGGCACGTTGACCTTTCCGCTCCGGACGGACCAAAGGCCGCGCTCCATGAGACATGGACCGTGCGCGTGTACGCGAACGCGCCCGACGCCAGCGACCCGGACGCTTCAAGCGTCCGGGTCGCTGCTGCGCGGACATTCCTGTTCGACATCGAATCTCGCCAGATGTGCGCCGGCGACTCGCCGCTGACGCTGAACGAGTACCACTACGGCGGCATGGCGTTCCGCGGCGCAGCCGACTGGTTCAAGCAGCCCGAGCACGACTTCCTGACGAGCGAAGGGAAGACTCGCGTTGACGGCAATCACTCGCGCCCCAACTGGGTCTGCGAGCACGGCCTCGTCAATGGGTCACCGTGCTGCGTGGTGGTAATGAGCCACCCGTCCAACTTCCGCAGCCCGCAACCGGTGCGGCTGCATCCGGACAAGCCGTACTTCGTCTTCACACCGCCGGTGCTGGGGGAGTTCCGGATCAGGCCCGGGGAAGAGTACGTGGCGCGCTACCGATACGTCGTACACGACGGCCCGGTGGACGCGGAATTGTATGAGCGGCAGTGGCGGGACTACGTGGAGCCCCCCGGTGTGGAGGTCAAGTAGCACGGATTTCCAATCCGTGCGAGTTGTTGATTTGCGACAAGTGATCACACGGATTGGAAATCCGTGCTACGGCGACTTCTTCTTCCGCTCGTATTTCCAGTTCCGCGACTTCCCCTCCGCCAGCCACTCCAGCGTCGTGGCCAGCCGCCGTTCCCGGGTCGCCTCCTGCTTTGCCTCCGTCACCCACTCGATGTATTCGCGCTGGTGACTGGGACTGAATGTCTCGAATGTCGCGCGTGCCTTCCTGTTCCGCTCCAGTGCCGTGCGGAAATAGTCCGGCACGACGACCGGCTTCTTCTTGCCGGTCCCCTTGGGTTTCGGCAGTTTCACTCCCTGCTCGTTCAGTGCCACGGCCTCCTTGATGTAGGCGATCAGCACCTTGTCCGTCGGCAGCTCCGAGACGTCGCGGACCTTGCAGGCGCTCATCGTCTTGCTGCGGACCCCCTGGAACAGCCCTTCGGGATCGCGCATCAGGCCCCCTTTCCAGAATCCGAAGCCGGCATGCTGCTTGAAGGCCGCCATGCTCCCCACGACCCCCTTGTACTCAAAGTGCGGGAAGCCCCATTTGATCGTCTCTTCGATCTGCGGACACGCCTTGTGGTACAGGGCGCGCAGTTTCTTGAGGATCGGCTGCGCGAAGTCGGCCGACTTTGCGATGTACTTGTCGACGTCGGGGTTTTTCCTGCCCATTGGTGGTACTGTTGTGGCGTGGATTATTGGTGGCGTGTAATGCAACGTTTCGGTCCCGCCCGGCAGGCGGGACCTACTTTGCGACTCCAGCCAGCACGCAGCGGAAGCCGACGGCGTCGTCCCCTTTCGTCACGTCGAACGGCTTGCGCGTGGCGCTCCGCAGATCGGGGTACTTGTCCTTCCAGGAGCCGCTGCGGATCACGATGTTGCCGGCCGCCTGCTGCGGGTCGTGCCCCCAGGCGGAGCCGTCAACCGGTGCGTCCGCATAATCGGCGTGCCACGCGTCGAGGCAGAATTCCGCGAGGTAGCCGTGCACGTCGTACAGCCCCCACGGGTTTGGTTTCAGCGCCCCGACCGGCGGGTCGTTGCCCGCGGCATTGCCCGTGTGCCAGCCGTAGGGATCGAGAAGCGTCGCCTTGTTCTCTTCGTCCCCATCGGCCCGCGCCTGGTCGCCGAAACTGTAGGCGGTGGTCGTGCCGGCGCGGCAGCAGTATTCCCACTCGGCCTCCGTCGGCAGACGGACCTCGACATCCGCGCCGACCAGCTTCTCGTCGCGCAGCATCCGCGTGACCCGCCGGCAGAACTCGAGCGCGTCCCGCCAGGTCATCATTTCGGCCGAGTTGCGTGGCCCCTTCCAGCGGCTGGGGTTGGCGCCCATCACCGCCTCGTACAGGTTCTGCGGCACTTCGTACCTGGCGATTGAGAATTCGTGGCCGATCGTCACCTCGTGGGCCGGCTGCTCTGCTTTCGCGCCGTTCGGGGTCCCCATCGGGAATGACTTCGGAAACTCGCCGCGGCCCGGTGTGATCGGAACGAATTCGTCGACAAACGTCTGCAACAGCTTCCTGCTCGCGGCATCCTGTTGTTCGTCCGCGCTTGTCGCGCA
>CAZWGW010000689.1:2878-4341 GCA_964633565.1 uncultured Planctomycetaceae bacterium | reverse complement strand
TTGTTGGAACGGCCGCGCTGGTCATCGGTGCAGGCATGGGCGATGCCAACGGCAACGGCGTCATCAGCGACGACGTGCGGGCAGTACTCGATGCAACGGCCGTCGACCTCGGAGTCGCCGGCGGTGACACGCTGTACGGTTTTGGACTCGTGGACGCGGTCAGCGCGGTGTCCTTGGCGCTGAACACTCCCGGGCCTGTTCCGCCGCCCCCGGATACAACGCCGCCCGCCGCCAGTGGCGTTCGAGTCGTGTCTATCGGATACTCGACCAGCGGCGGAAAACTGGGTGATAAACACATCCGCGTCACCGTGACGCTCCGGGACGACAATGAGGACCCGGTGAGTGGTGCGACCGTTGCCGTGCAGGTGCTCCGCAGCGGAAAGACAGTCCTCTCCGGCACGGGCACAACCGACGTGAGCGGTCAAACAAGCCTGGTGATCAACAATGCCCCCGGTGGAACATATCAGACCGTGATTCAGAGTGTCGCCGCTGGTTCCCTGATCTGGGACGGCGTGACACCCGAAAACAGCTTTGTGAAGTGAGCAGCGGCAAATCAGATTGTCGCCCGGGCGCAGCAAAACGCACGAGTGAGCCGGAATTCACTCGTGCGTCGGTTTCGTTTTCGTTCAATCAGCAACGGGAGTCGGACTACGCAGTCAACTGGTTCAATTTTCGGCGCCGGTTGAACCAGCGAGCTCCGAAGATGCCGAGAAACGCGGTCCCGAAGAGCGTCGTCGATGCGGGTTCGGGTACAATGGTTACGTCGACATCAACCCCGCCGTCTCCTCCGCCGTCATGTGAAAATGGAGCGAAGACAAACTTGGAATGGCTGCCAGACACGTAGTGGTCGTACAGGTCAAAGTGAATTGTAAAGGGATGTTCCCCGAAATCTCCTGTGACGCGTACTTCGTAGACATTGATCTGTGCGCCATAGCCTCCCGGTGTCGGAAAACTGTTGATGAAGTCACCGATTTGTGAATCCGACAGCGAGAAGTCACCCAGACCAAACTCCTGCCAAGTTCGCCCTGAGCCATATTCTCCGTGGCTTGCCAGAGAACTTCCGTCCCCGAGCAGTGGGGTTGACCCGTCTGACACGGTCTGAATCCAGCCGCCAGTGTTAAGCGGCGCTGATGGATCATTGAACCCCAAATAATTGCCGTCGCCGTCCGCCGTCGTGGGGGTCAACGAAATACTGATTGGACCGACGGAAGAATCATAGACGGCCGAAAGCTTGACGTCGTAAATCGTCCCCTTGCTGCCCGGGCCCGACACGTTACCGATCGCCCACAACCGGAACGGCTCGCCGTTCGAACTGCCCGCGGGGGACAACTCCCAAGTCTCCGTCGTGGAGTTATACGTCCCTCCCTCCACATAAAGCTGCAGGATCGGTATCGCATGCGCCTGACTTGCACCGAAGCCGAGAAAGAGGACGCCCAACACCGTGAAAAAGCGGGCATGAGGCG
>CAZWGW010000689.1:0-2868 GCA_964633565.1 uncultured Planctomycetaceae bacterium | reverse complement strand
GGATGGGTACGGCTTGCGCCCGGCTTGCGCCGATGCCGAGGCAGAACAGCAGTGCGGATAGAAGGCGTATGACGTTGCTCATTCAAGGGATTCCGTTGTCAGCCGTCGAGAATTGATGGTTTGTACCTCAACGCCTGCGATAACCGTGCAATTTGCGCACGTAGCGCAGTTGCACAGTTGCAATTTGCAACATTTCATCGCCGGCTGGGCGGATTGTCAAGCACGTTGAGTAAAAAATAGGGAATTTTCTAAATTTTCGGTCATGGGAGAATCTGAAAAACACACCGGGTCGCGGCCTGTTTCGATGTTGAATTTGGCAACGATCGACGATATGGTGTAGCAATCTGCTCCAGTCGGGCTGAGGGCTCTGCCGGGTGTATCCGGCGGTTTGCGCGCCTCCCGGGCCAGTTTTCGAGTGTGGGGTTGTGCGGGTCAGTGTCGGCGAGGCCCCCTATCGTGCAGCGTATTGACCCTTTCAGCGGGACACGGTCTCCCCCTGCGCCGTTCCCCGAGAGCGGCACTCCCGCCTCCAATCCGGCGGACGGGAGGTTGAGCGGTCGCTTCGCGCTCATCGGACGCGATCCCCGGTGCGACATCCGCTTGTGCCATCGCGACGTCAGTTCGCGGCACGCCCTGCTCATCGAATGGGGTCCGGACCTGTTCTGTATCGATCTCGGGAGCCGTACCGGCACGCGCGGCCTGCCCGGCGGCAAACGCTATGGCTGGCTGACCCCTGAGACCCTGCTGCACGTCGGTCCCCATCGGCTGCGGCTTCAGGCCAGGAACCAGGCAGGGGCCGCCCCGCCGCCGAAGCGGACAATCCTGCATCAGGAACTTCTCCCCCCCGACTCGGGCGATACCGCCTGCCTCGAATTCCTCGACGAGCAGATCCGCCCGCGGGAATATCAACTGAAGCGGGTGCTGACGCTGATCGGCCGCCGTGCGCCGTGCCGCATCCAGCTCCGCGACTCGAAGATCTCCGGCGTCCACTGCGCCCTGTTCCTTGCCGACGGGGAACTGTGGGTGATTGACCTGCTCGGTCGCGGCGGAACTTTCGTCGACGGCCAGCGCGTCCGCGCGGCGCGGCTGCAGCCCGGACAGTTTCTGCAGGTCGGCCCCTATCGTGCGCGAGTGAAGTCGATCGGGCCGGAGCGACAGCCGCTCGCCCCCTCGGACACCGACCTGGGCCGCGACATGCCGACGCAGGAGTTCATTACACGGCTGCTCGACAGCCGGATGATTACCGAGGAGGAACTCTCGAGCGTCCTCGAAGGGGACACCGAGGCGGGGAGCGAGACGCCGCGGCTGCAATCGGCGCTGGTCAAGGCCGGCAAACTGACCCCCTGGGCCATGCGGCAACTGCGGCGCACGCCGGTCCCGGACCTGATGCTTGGAAAACGCTACCGGCTGCTGGAACCGCTGGCGCGCGGCGGGATGGCGACGGTGTTTCGCGGTTTCGATACCAGGCTGCACCGACCCGTTGCGGTGAAAGTCGTCCGCAAACGGAATCGCCAGGGGGGACCGCTGGCGCGTCAGCGTCTGCAGCAGGAGGTGCTGATCTTCGCACAACTCGACCACCCGCATATCGTGCGGGTGTGCGACGTCGACGCGCGCGGGCGGTACGCGGTCTTCGAGTTCGTCGACGGGGAATCGCTGCTGCACCGGTTGCGGCGGACCGGCCCGGTCTCTGCGGCCGATGCGGCGCTCTGGATGATCCACGTCGCCAGCGCACTGGAGTACGCCTGGGAGCGGGGTGTGATCCACCGTGACATCAAACCGTCCAACATCATCCTGACGGCACAGGGTTCGGCCAAGTTGCTCGACTTCGGGCTGGCGCAGCAGCGGGCCGACACCTCGGCGACGCCGATTGCCGCACCGCCCGGGGCCGTGAACCTCAACCGCCGCGACCGGGCCGTCGGGACGCTCACGTTCATGTCGCCCGAGCAGCTCCGCGGCGAGCACGACCTCGATACGCGCACCGACATTTACGGCGTGGGATGCACGCTGTACATGCTCCTCTCGGGTTATCCGCCGTTCGCGCCGGCCCCGGTCAGGGAATTCGTGCAGCGGCGTCTGAACGATGACGTCCCCGCGATTGACGGGGTCGATCCGGCACTGATGGCGATTGTGCAGAAGACCACGGCCCACGACGTGGCGGATCGCTTCCAGACGCCGGCAGATCTGCGGATGGCGCTCGAGGGGTGGCTGCGACGGACGGAGTGAACGCGGCCAGGGACGGTGCGGCCGTCATTCCCGGGTTGTTCCTTCGATCGCGTCGATGGCGGACTGCACCGCCTCGCGGAAGCGGCTGCTCTCGTCGCCGCTCAGTTCCCGCAGGCGGGGGAGGGCGTCCTTCGCGTCCGGACCGAGCTTCTTGAGGAAAAAGACAGCGTAGTAGCGAGCCGTCCTTTCATCCTCTTCCAGCGCCTTGAGCAGCACCGGCAGTGCGGCCGGTTCAACGGCATCGATCTCCTTGAGCGCCGCGCGGACGGTATCGCGGTCCTGGTCGTTGCGCAGGAGCACAATCAGCGCCGGAACGGCTGACTTTGCGGCCGGGCCGAGCTTGCCCAGCGATTGCGCGGCGGTGCGGCGAACCGTCCAGTCGTCGTCGTCCAGCGCGCCGGTGAACATGGGGACCGCCTGTCCGGCGTCCGTCATGATGGCGGCGAGCGCCGCAAGCGCGGCCGAGCGGAGTTCAGCTTCAGGCCGATCGAGCAGTTCCGACATGGCCGGGACGCAGGCGGTGGCGTTCGTGCCGAGCGCGCCCAGGGCGCCCGTTGCCGCGAGGGCTACGCCGTGGTCGGCATCGGAGAGCAGTCCGGTGAGCGCCACGACGGATTCGGTCGTATTGCCGCCGATCCTGCCCAC
>CAZWGW010000688.1:0-4352 GCA_964633565.1 uncultured Planctomycetaceae bacterium | reverse complement strand
CCGCCGTTGGAGAGGCCATTGCCACCGTCGGCACTGATGACCCCGGTCACACTGATCTGCCCATCAGCCGAGATCCACACCGCGCCTCCGCCGCCACCCCCACCACCTGTGAGGGAGATGAGGTCGCCCCCGCCGCCAGAGCCGCCGGGCGTCGTCCTCCAGCATGGCGGCGCGGGGGAACGGGCGCGCGGGGGGAATGGGTGCGCGGGGGAAAGACTTGAGGCAGAGCGTGCTGAAGGGAGTCGCAGCGGAGCAACGGATCGAATGCAATTGAGCAGCTTTGTAGCCTGACCAGTGGGAGTAATCTGATGAAGCCTTACGTCAAGAGGCACACCGACCATGATGTGTACAAGGCTGCTTTCTCGACGGCGATGAGGTTGTTTGAGCTGTCGAAGCAGTTTCCAAAGGAAGAGCGCTATTCACTGACGGACCAGATCCGACGTGCGTCCCGATCTGTTGCCGCTAACATCGCCGAGGCGTGGCGGAAGCGCAGGTATCCGGCAGCCTTTGTCAGCAAGCTCACGGATGCGGAATCCGAAGCCGCCGAAACCGAGGTCTGGATCCAGTTCGCCGTCGAATGCGGCTATCTGGATCGCACTGCGACAAAGTCTTTGTACAAGGAGTACGAACGCATCCTCGGCATGCTCGTCCGCATGGTCCATCAACTCGAAAAATGGACCGGCATCGCCAAATAACCGACTCTCGCACCATCTCCCCCGCGCCCCCTTCCCCCGTTCCCCCGCGCTCGCACAACTCCATATTTCGCGTCAGGAATAACGTCCCCCGACCCATGCACCTCACCCGCCTCGCAGTCCACCGGCCGATCACGACGCTCATGGCGAGCGTCATCGTCGTGCTGCTCGGCGTCACGGCGCTGCGCAACCTCAGCGTCGACCTGATGCCCAACCTGCAGTTTCCGACGGTCTCGGTGGAGACGCTCTATCCCGGCGCGGGTCCCGAAGAGATCGAGACGCTCATCACCCGCCCGCTGGAGCAGGCGCTCAGCTCGGTCAATGGCTTCGAGCGGATGTCGAGCGAGAGCCTCGAGGGGAGCAGCGACATCCGCGTCCAGTTCCGCTGGGGGACGAACCTCGACACCGCCATGGCCGACATGCGGCAGGCGATCGACAAGGTCCGCGACGACCTCCCGCTCGACGTCGAGCCCCCCGTCCTCGAGCGGTACGACATCAACGACTCTCCCGTCATCTACCTCGGCGTGCAGAGCAACCTGCCGCACACGAAGCTCACGCGGCTCATCGAGCGGAACATCATGCCCCGGCTGGAGCGGCTCGACGGCGTCGCCCGCGTCGGCATGCGGGGCGAAAGCCGCCGCGAGATCCAGGTCAACCTCGACCGCGGCAAGCTGGAGGCCCTCGGCATGGGGGTCAACGAGGTCGTCACCGCCCTGCAGCAGGGGAACGTCAACCAGCCGACCGGCGATTTCGACGAGGGGCACCTGCAGCGGCTGCTGCGGAGCCGGACGGAGTTCCAGTCGCTGGACGACATCCGCGACCTGGTGGTGCGGAGGCGTCTCGACGCCGTCGTGCGGGTCCGCGACATCGCCGAGGTTCTTGACAGTCACGAGGAGATCACGCAACTCACCCGGATGAACGGCGAGCCTGGCATCATGGTCTATGTGTTCCAGCAGTCGGGGGCCAACACGATCGACGTCAGCGACGCTGTGCAGGCGACGATCGCCGACCTGAACAAGGAGCTGCGCGACGCCCGGCTCCTGATCCGGCAGGACAAGTCGCGGTTCATCCGCGAATCGATCGAGAACATGCGCTCCGCGGCCGGTCTGGGGATGGGGCTGGCGATGCTGGTGCTCGTGCTGTTCCTGCGCAGTGTCCGCAGCACGCTCGTGATCGGCGTGTCGATGCCGCTCTGCGTGCTGGCGACGATCGTGCTCATGTACTTCAGCGGCTTCACGCTCAACATGGTGTCGTTCGGGGGCCTGGTGCTCGGCCTGGGGATGCTGGTCGACAACTCGATCGTCGTGCTGGAGAGCATCTTCTGCAAACGCGACGACGGGCTGGACGCAACCGAATCCGCGATCGAAGGGACGCGCGAAGTGGCCGGGGCGATCACGGCCAGCACGCTGACGACACTCGTCGTGTTCCTGCCGCTGCTGTTCGTGCAGGGGATGACCGGCGTCCTCGTCCAGCAACTGGCGTTCGTCGTGTCGTTCTCGCTGATCTGCTCGCTGCTGGCGAGCATCACACTCACGCCGGCGCTCGCTGCGCACTGGATCAGGGTCACGCCGGGGACTGTAAAACACGACAGCCGCGGGTTGCGGCGGCTCACGCAGCGACTGCACGGGCTGACCCGTTCCGCCCTCACGGCGGTGGAGCAGGCGTACGGCCGGGCACTGGCCGGCGCACTCCGCGCGCCGGGCCTGGTCGTGGTCCTGCTGTTGCTGGCGTTCTGTGCGACGCTGGGACTCCTGCCGCGTGTCGGGAGCGAGTTCCTGCCGCAATCCGACGATGGCCGGCTCGGAATCACGGGCACGATGGCCCCCGCCACGCGGCTCGAAACGCTCGACGGGCAGACGCGGCGGATCGAGCAGGCGCTCTTCAAACACGTTCCGGACGCGGAGTCGGTGTCGGTCTTCGTCGGCGACGAGGCGGACGACGGCGACAGTTGGCACGAGTGCCGGTTCTCCGTCCAGTTGCCGCCGCGCAGTCAGCGCCATGAGAGCGTCGACCAGGTCCGCAAGCGGATCGTGAACTGCCTGCCGGAGACGGCCGGCATGCGCGTCACCACGCGCGTCTACAGCGGCCTGCCGATCTTCCGCATGTTCGGCTCGGGAGAAGGGGACGCGCTCGCCCTCCTCGTGCGCGGCCACGACCGCGCGACGGCAGAGCAGTTGGCCGAGGCCGCCGCGACCGTGATGCGGCGCGTGCCCGGGATCGTGAATGTCGAACTGCAGCAGGACGAACAGCGGCCGGAAGTCTCGACGCTCGTCGACCGCTCCAAGGCGGCCCTGCTCGACATCAACGTGCAGGCGATCACGCAGGCGCTCGCCACCACGATCCGCGGGACGCCCGCCACCGTCTACCGCGAGGACGGCGACGAGTTCAACGTCACCGTGCGGCTGCGCGAGAGCGACCGCCGACGGCTCGCGGACGTCGGCCAGGTCGGCATCGCCACGCCGCTGGGCCAGATCGTGCCGCTCAAAAACCTCGTCCGGTTCGAGCCGGGCGAATCCCCCCTCACGATCGAACGGCTCGACCGGCAGCGCGTGGCGATCGTCAGCGCCGGCGTCGAGGGGCGCGACCTCGGCAGCGTCGTCGAGGAACTGGAGCAGAAACTGGCGGCGCTCCCGTTGCCGGAAGGCTTCACGATCGACATCGGCGGCGACTGGGAGGAGCAGCAGGAGAGCTTCCGCGCGCTGCAGTTCGGGTTCGTCCTGGCGGTGGTGTTCATGTATATCATCATGGCGGCCCAGTTCGAGTCGCTCCGCGATCCGCTGCTGATCCTGCTGACGCTGCCGCTCGGCGGGATCGGCGTGATGGTGGTGTTCGTCTTCTGGGGGACGACGCTCAACGTGCAGTCGTTCATCGGCATCGTCGTGCTGGCGGGGATCGTGGTGAACAACGCGATCGTGCTGGTCGACTACGTCAACCAGTTGCGGCAGGCGGAGCCGGAGGCGGACGTCAGAACGCTGGTCCAGCGTGCGGCCGTGCGTCGTCTGCGGCCGATCCTGATGACCACGCTCACGACGGTGCTGGGGATGTGGCCGATGGCGCTGGGGCACGGCGATGGCGGCGAACTGCAGGCGCCGCTGGCCCGCGTGATCTTCGGCGGGCTCTTGTCGGGGACGCTGATGACGCTGGTCGCGATCCCGGTGGTCTACTGGGGCGTGTCGCGGCCGCGACGGGTGGAGGTCGGGCAGGAGGCAGAATTGTCCCCCTCGCGGGAGCTGGTCACCGCGTGACGTCCACTTCTCTACAACAGCGCGCGCATCAGGGCTACGAAATCGGACGGGGGACGAGGGTTCTTTTGCTCTCACCCTGCACTATTGGCCCTCCACACGTGAGACCCCGCGGCTGTGGAGCCCAAACTCGGAAAGCGCGGAGCGTACGCCCTGGCCTTCTACAAGTCGCACTGCTCCTCCAGTGCAGCCGGGCACACCCCCGCCTAAGCCCCGGACGGGGGAGTCGCTGCATACCCATTGGTCGCTATCCCCACATTGCTTTACGCGCAGTCGCGATCTTGGCCGGTAACTCTTCGAGAGACGCATTGCTTTCGAGCTCCAATGCGCCGAGCAGCAATTCAAGGTGCTCCGCGCCTACGACTAGTCCTCAAACAAGCGTACTCCGCGCCGGCTTATGGATAAAAGCCGGCGCGCA
>CAZWGW010000687.1:0-4354 GCA_964633565.1 uncultured Planctomycetaceae bacterium | reverse complement strand
GCCTGACGTTCTGGTGCGTGAGCGACAACCTGCGGAAGGGGGCGGCGACGAACGCCGTGCAGATTGCGGAATTGCTGGCGCGGGAGCGGTTTGGTCAGTGACGACGAACATGTGGCGGAGACGATCAGGTGGGTCCGAACCAGGAGGTTCGACGTTTCGTTCGCGCTGCGTTTCAGCGGCTTGAATCCGCGGACCTGTTGTTCAGGCATGAGAGGTATCTTGATGCAATTTACCTTGCCGGCTACGGCCCCGAGTGCGCAATGAAGGCACTGGTGTTGTCGCGACTGCCGGCGAAGAATCGACTGGCGTTCGTCAAGGAGCACTTTCGTTCAAGGAAGGCGCACAACTATGATTACCTGAAGGCCCTCCTCCACCGGCATCGTGTCCCACCTCCCGTGGTGATCGTGCGTCACCTGGAGAACGTCAACTATTGGACGACCGACCTCCGCTACGAGGTCAGGTTCGGAGACGAAAAGGCCACCGCGTCTTTCCTGCGATCAGCGCGTGAGATCGTGAGCTGGGTCAATCGGAGTCTGTGATGATCACTGTCGGCAAGAGAGTCACGAAGGAGACGAAGGCCGTCGAGAAGTTTCTGCAAAAGGAATTTCCGACGGCGGAGTGTTACCGTTACAGCCCCGGTGTGATTCGCATCCGGATTGTCGATCCGCGTTTCACCGGCCTGTCCCGCTCCGAGCGGCGGGAGCGGGTGCTGCCGCTTATCCGGGAACTGCCGGAGGAGACGCAGCTTGACGTAACGATGCTCGTGCTCGTCACCGAGGAAGAAAAACCTCGATCCCCGGTGAATCTGGAGTTCGAGGAACCATCGCCGATTGGAGAGTGAGCAAGGCTCGAGCGCACCGCACGTCCACTGTCCCTGTCGCCAACCACCACACACCCCTGCATGGACACGTTCCAGTACCGCCACGGCCAGCTCTTCTGCGAAAACGTCGCCGTCGCCGACCTTGCCGCGAAGTTCGGCACGCCGCTGTGGGTCTATTCGCAGGCCAAGCTGCTCTACGAATACCGTGCGATCCGCGATGCCTTTGCGGCTGTCGACCCGGTCATCTGCTACTCGGTCAAAGCCAACTCCAACCTCAGCCTGCTCAAGCTGCTGAACGACGCCGGCAGCAGCTTTGACATCGTGTCCGGCGGCGAACTGTTCCGCGTGCAGAAAGCCGGCGCCGACACGCAGCGCGTGATCTTCGCCGGCGTCGGCAAGACCGATGACGAGATCCGCTACGCACTTGAGGCGAACATCCTCATGTTCGACGTCGAGAGCGAGGCCGAACTCGACGCAATCTCCCGGATTGCCGGATCAATGAAGCGCGTGGCCCCCGTCGCATTGCGGCTTAACCCGGACATTGACGCGAAGACGCACGCCAAAACGACGACCGGCAAGAAGGGGAACAAGTTCGGCATGGACATTGAGCGGCACAACGAACTCGCCGCCAAGGTCAAGGCCGACCCGCACCTGGAGCTGCGCGGCATTCATATCCACCTGGGTTCGCCGATCCTGTCGACGGAGCCGTACGAGGCGGCCGCGCAGAAGGCGCTCGAAGTCGTCCGCGATCTGCGGGCGAAAGGGCACCCGACGAACTGGATCAACCTGGGCGGAGGGTTCGGCCTGAGCTACCGCGGCGATGAGGCCCCCCCGGCCGCACGGTACGCCTCCGTCATGGTCCCCTATGTGCAGGAGGCCCGCTGCCGGCTGGCGCTGGAGCCGGGCCGCTCGATCTGCGGCAACGCCGGGGTGCTGATTACGCAGGTGATCTACACGAAGCGCGAGGGGGGGAAGCTGTTTGTGATCCAGGACGGAGGGATGAACGACCTCATCCGCCCGGCGATGTACGACTCGTTCCACCGGATCTGGCCGGTGCAGCCGCGCGTCCCCGCGCCGGCCGACTACGAGGCCGAAATCCCCGGCTGCGCGCCGTGCGACGTGGTCGGCCCGATCTGCGAGTCGAGCGACTTCTTCGCCAAAGGCCGCTGGCTGCCGCCGGTCGAGCGCGGGGAGCTGCTGTGCGTGTTCAGCGCCGGGGCGTACGGCACGGCGATGAGCAGCCACTACAACTCGCGCCCGCGCGGGGCCGAGGTGCTGGTGGACGGATCGTCGTACCGACTGATCCGGCGGCGGGAGACGTATGAGGATATTGTCGCGGCGGAAATCGTGTGAATTCAAGGATTGAAATGACCGAGAGTGCCTCGACAGCGGCTCGGACGCATCGCGCCGAGCCCTTCCACAACGAGCCCCACACCGACTTCAGCCGCCGCGAACACCGCGAGGCGTTCCAGGAGGCGCTCGCCGACGTCGCGGCGAAGCTCGGCGGGGAGTATCCGCTCGTCATCGGCGGCAAGTCGACCGAGACCCGCAAGAAGATCACGTCGGTCAACCCGTCGCACAAAAAGCAGGCCGTCGGCCACGTCGCCTCCGCCGCGCCGGAACACGCCGAGAAGGCGATCGAGGCGGCCCGCCGGGCCTACGGCCAGTGGCGCAAGGAGCCGGCCGCGACCCGCGCCGAGTACCTGGAAGTGATGGCCGCCGAGATGCGCAACCGGCGGTTCGAGCTGGCGGCCTGGCAGGTGTACGAGTGCGGCAAGCCGTGGGCCGAGGCCGACGCCGACGTCGCCGAAGCGATCGACTTCTGCAACTACTACGCCTGGCAGATGCGCGACCTCGCCGTCCCCGTGCAGTGCGACTATCCGGGGGAGGAGAACAGCTACTCGTACCAGCCGCGAGGCGTGGCAGTCGTCATCGCGCCGTGGAACTTCCCGCTGGCGATCCTGACCGGCATGACGGCCGCGGCACTCGTGGCCGGGAATACGGTCATCATGAAGCCGGCCGAGCCGTCGGCCGTGATCGCCGCCAAGCTGATGGAGATCGCGCGCGACGCCGGGCTGCCGCAGGGGGTGCTCAATTATCTGCCGGGTGTCGGCTCCGAGATCGGCCCGGTGCTGGTCGGCAGTCCGGACGTGGACCTCATCGCTTTTACCGGGTCGCGCCCGGTGGGACTGGCGATCAACAAGCTGGCAGCGGAGACCGACCCGCGTCAGATGAACGTCAAGCGGGTCATCGCCGAGATGGGGGGGAAGAACGCCATCATCGTCGACGAAGATGCCGACCTCGATGAAGCGGTGCAGGCCGTGTTGCAGAGCGCGTTCGGCTACAGCGGCCAGAAGTGCTCCGCCTGCTCGCGGGCGATCGTGCTGGGGGCCTGCTACGACGGCTTTCTGGAGCGGCTCAGGAACGCGACCGAGAGCCTCAAGGTCGGACCGGCCGAAGACCCGGGGACGAGCGTCGGCCCGGTCATCAATGAGGAGGCCCGGAAGCGGATCGAGGATTACATCGCGATCGGCAAGGAGGAGTGCCGCACGGTGGTGGCGCGGGACGTGAACGATCTCGCAAAGGAGGGTTTCTTTGTCGGGCCGCACGTCTTTGCGGACGTCGACCCGCAGTCGCGACTCGCGCAGCACGAGATTTTCGGCCCGGTACTGGCGGTGATCCGGGCGAAGAATCTTGACGAGGCGTTCGGCATCGCCAACGGCACGGATTACGCACTCACGGGGGGCTTCTTCAGCCGCAGCCCGCGCAATCTGGAGCGGGCGCGGCGCGAGATGCAGGTCGGCAACCTGTATCTCAACCGCGGCATCACCGGGGCGCTCGTGCACCGCCATCCGTTCGGCGGGTACAAGATGTCGGGTATCGGCTCAAAGGCCGGCGGCCGCGACTACCTGCTGCAGTTCCTGGTGCCGGTGAACATCACCGAGAACACGCTGCGGCGCGGGTTCGCACCGCCGCCGGATGCGGAGAAGGCGTAGTCGACAGTCACAACGAGTCTTCGTGTGGCCGGGGCTGGCCAACGACGTTATCGCACCGTTGGCTCAAAGACACGGGAACCAGGAAGAAACTCTGCGCGAGACAGACGAAGCCCCGGTGCGCGCAAGCCGGGGCTTCGTCTGTGCCGTGCAGAATCTCACGGGGAATTCACCCGATCAGTTGCTTTGGGAGACTCGTGTCACGGACCAGCCCCGGCCACCCAGCCTAGTTGGAGTCGCGCGGCCCGAGGTCGAACAGGCCGGCATCAGACGCGGGGGTCGATGCCCGCCGACCCCTGTTCGACTGTGGCGCAATCGCTCCCAGGTCGATGGTCTGCGGCGACAATGCCTGTCGTTGCGCCATGTAGCGGCGGTGCGCCGCGCGGTAGTCCCGGGACTTGTTGTAATTGATGACCGTGGTGACGAGACCGCCCACGACTGCGAACAATGCAAAGAGCAATGGCACTCCCGATCCTGACCCGGCGGCCACGGCAAGCGCCACAACGGCCACCATGCCGAAGACTGCCGCTCCGAAGAACGT
>CAZWGW010000686.1:0-4359 GCA_964633565.1 uncultured Planctomycetaceae bacterium | reverse complement strand
TCGTGGGAGAGGGGAGCCTGTACGCACATCCCCCACCATTTAACGGATGCACCCGCCTTCCCGTGGCCGGGTGCTCATGCTGCCGTCTCGTCCGGGCGCGCGGTACAATGCACCGACCCTGTACCACAGTCCTTCAGGACCTGGACGATGGACGACTCGCGCACCGAATTCCCGGCGCTACACACGGCATTGAGTCGGCGGTGCCTTCTCGGGCTGGGCGCCGCCGGCATGGCGGCTCTCGCCGCTCGACCCGTTGCGGCGACCGGCGTGCCGCGCGACGTGCGGCTGCAATCGGCGATTGACCGGCTCGAATCCTGGCTCACCGCGCCCGATCAGTTCCGCGACGTGTCACGGGGCAAACCGGTCCCGCACTCCCTGCCTGCGGAAACAAGACAACAGGTCGGGTTGACCCGCGAAACGTGGAAGCTCGAGGTCATCAGCGACCCGGAATACCCCGCGCGGCTGCGGCAGGAACTGAGCACCAAGGACAACACCGCACTCGATTTCGCCGGTTTGCTGAAACTGGCCGAGCGGCACGCCGTGCGGTTCCCGAAGGTCATGACGTGCCTCAATATCGGCTGCCCGCTCGGCATGGGGATCTGGGAAGGCGTGCCGCTGCGTGAGGTGCTGTGGCTGACTGAGCCCCGGGAGAACCTGCGCCGCGTCCACTACTACGGCTACCACAACAATGACGAACAGCAGATGTTCCGCAGTTCGCTGCCTGTGGGGCGAGTGCTGGAAGACCCGTTCGGCCTGCCGCCGGTGATCCTGTGTTACAAGCTCAACGGCGAGTGGCTCTCGCCGGAGCGCGGCGGACCGGTACGGATCGTCGTGCCGGAAGCGTACGGATTCAAGTCGATCAAATGGCTGACGACGATCGTGCTGTCGAACCTGTTTTACGCCAACGACACGTACGGTGCGCAGAACAACGACGTCGACAGCCCGCTCAAGACGTTTGCAGCAACGATCGCCCCGCCGACACAGGCAAAACCCGATGAACCCATTCCCGTCACGGGCTACGCGCAGGTCGGCATTTCGGGCTTATCGAAAGTCCAGGTCTGGTTGCAGAAAGAAGGGGACGAACTCCCGGATGCGGGGTCGTATTTCGCGAATGCGCCGTGGACGGACGCGGAAATCCTGCCGCCGCCCGAGGCCTGGGGCGGGGGGCTGGAAGGCGGCCGGATTCCGATTTCCACGATGGGATTTGATTCCGCGACAGGACGGCCGCTCACGTGGCCGATGAAGCTTGCCCGGGCGTATTGGGCCGTGCTGTTGCCGGGAGTCCCGGAAGGCGAGTACACGCTCCGCTGCCGGACGATCGATGAACAGGGTCACGCCCAGCCGATGCCGCGGCCGTTCCAGAAATCGGGGCACGCGAAGATCGAAAGCGTGGGGATCAAGGTGACGGCGTAAGCTTTCAGCCGTCAGCAATCCGCTTGCAGCGGTCAGCAGTCGGTATGCAGCAATTGGAGGAGCCTTACGCTCATATTGCGGCCGCTTCGCTGATGGCTGAAAGCTGACGGCTCACAACTTGTCTGGCAATTTCACTCGCGCCAGATAGACGCTCGTCTTCCCTTCATGCGAGGAGTAGTAGCTGACCCACAACAGGCCGTCGTGAAATACCAGCCCGGGATAGCTGGTGTCGCCGCCGGACGGCAGCGTGACGATTTCTTCGAGCGCGGGCCGGTCCGCATTAAGCCACCACAGTCGCGTTGTCGCGCCCCCCTCATACTGCCGACCGGCCGCCACGATCCGGCCGTCGGGCAACTGCAGCAGATGCGGCCCTCCGACGCGGATTCCCAGGCTCTGCCACGTCCAGTCTGCATAGGGCGGTGCCGACTTGCCGAGCAGGGCGTCGCCGGGCGTACCGTCGCGACGGAGCAGGCAGAGGCAGGTGTCGTCGGGGAGAAACAGCAGCGACGTTTCATTCGGGTAGCCTGCCACCTGCAGATCGGGGACGAGCGTCTCAAACGTGCGCCCGTCATCGCTCTTGTACAACCGGATGCGTTTCGGATCGGTGGTGGCATAGCCGATCCCGTACGCGACCTTGTTGTGCCAGGTGACGCGCCAGACCCAGAAGTCCGGGTCGCCGATCGCAATGGCGTCGCTCCACCGCGATCCGTCGTCCGAATACCAGACGCAGGACTGGTGCTTCGCCGCGGCGGGCGCGTGCAGCGCGCCGGCGCCGGAGAGCATTAATCGGCCGTCGGGCGTGGTCGTGATTTTGGCGTCGCGGAGGTCAGCGGTGTCGGACGTCACCAGGGCGACGGAAGTCCACGTGTCGCCGTCGGCAGAGGTCAACACACGCAGGGCGCCGTCGGGAGAGACGTGCGCCTGGCCTTCGCGGAACACGCAGAACCAGCGGCCGTTGTGGCGGATCAGGTCCGTGAAGGCGTTGTGCGGCGCCTGGTCCCAGATCTTGCGCACGTCGACAATCTCTGCGCGCGGCGGGTCGGCGGCCGACGCCGTCACGGCGACTGCCAGCACAAGGCCGGCCTGCAGACTGAATTGAATCAGGGGGAGTCGGTTCATCGAGTGCTCTCCTTCACGGGTCACTGGCCGCCTTTCAACGGCCCGTCAGACACGTTGACATCCGCGGGAAGCGGCACCTGCGTGGGGTGCATCAGGTAGGCCAACAGGTCGCGGAATTGATCGTCCGAGATCGTCTTGAGCAGGCCGTCCGGCATGAGCGAGAGCGTCGAGGGGCGAATTTCCGCGATCGATTTGCGATCGATGGTCGAGCGATCCGTCGGTGTCTGGAGCGTAATCGTGCGGTCCGTGCCGGTCACGATCAATCCGTTGAGCACCCGGCCGTCCTGCAGGGCGACGACCGAGATGCGGTAGTCCGCCGGGACCACGTCGCTGGGGGAAATGATATTTCCCAGCAGGTAGTCCAGGTTCTGGCGGCCCGCCCCGGTGAGGTCGGGACCGATCACCCCCCCCTGGCCGTGCAGGCGATGGCAGTTGGCGCAGAAGCGGGTGAAGACGATGCGCCCGCGTCCTTTGTCGGCGGCGTTGAGAATGCCAGGAGTCAGGCGTGTCTGCCACTGTTGAAGCAGAGCACGGGCCTCGTCGGATGAGTCATGCACTTCACCCCAGACTTCACTCAGTTGCCGGGTCAGGTCGGCGTCGCCAAAACTGCGGACCTGCCGCGCCTGGGCCGCCGACAGGTCGGAGCGGGCGATCCGGCCGTCCCGCATCTGTGCAAACAGGGCCGGCACGAATGACGGGCGGGCGACGAGCGCCTCGATCACGGCAGGACGTTCGCTCGGGTGGAATTTTCCATAGTTCCGCGCCAGCATGGCGCCGATGGCCGGGTCGTCGAACGTCGTCAGTCCGCGCGCCGCCACTGTGTTGAGAAATCGTACGGACAACAGCTTTTCGCACAGCTCGCGGAGGTCCGGCGGGCGCTGCTGGATCAACGTCTGCAGGGCCGTGGTGCGCAGGTTGAGGTCGGCCGACGGATCGAGCGCCAGACGCCGCAGTTCGTCCAGCGCCCGGCCGTCTCCGAACAGTGCGGTCAACTCGCGCACTCGGTTCTGCAGGTCCGCGTCGGCGGTTGATTGCAGGCGCGCCTGCAGTTTCGGCCAGGCGGCCGGCGGCGCGGCGCGTTGCCAGCCGGCGAGACCCTCGGACAGTCCGTCGATGACGTCTCGCTGGTACTGCAGGTCTTCGGCGGCGGCAGCGATCTCCACCAGCCGGTTGACCAGCGCGGGCGACCGCTCCAGTTCCTCCGCCAGCCGGCGGGCAATGAATCTCCGCACCGTCGGAATCCGCGCCTGCCCGGCGAGCGGGATGAGGGCCGCCGGGTCGGATTCGGCGACCGGCATCAACCCGTACCAGAGCATCAGCGGCAGATTATGGTCGGCGGCATCGTCAGCATGCGCCAGCAGCGGCGCGGCCAGTTGCGGGCGGTCGGCAAGGGGCAGTCGCTGCAGCGTCGACGCCAGCGCGAGCCGCACGAAAGCCGAATCGTCGTCGCGCGCCATGGCTGCCAGATGCGACAGAAGTTCGGGATCGCGCTTCGCCGCCAGGCCGCCCCGCGGGCGGTGAATCGTGTCGAGCAGCCAGCGGTCCGTGAGCAGGCGGAGTCCCCACACACGCAAGTGTTCATTGTCGTCGTCCAGCAGCCGGTGCAGTGCCGGCGGGTCGACCGCATCGATGCTCCACAGGGACCACAGCGCGCGGAGCTGCAGGACCACATTGGCGGAATTGTGCAGCAGATCGCGCAGGGCACCCGTTGCCGCCGCAAGCTCATCACCGGCGGCAAATCTCCGCACCAGTTCGACGCGCGCCTGTCGGACCCACCATTCGTTCGCGTGCCGGTGCAGTTCGACCAGCGCCGACTCGCCGGCGGAT
>CAZWGW010000685.1:2279-4368 GCA_964633565.1 uncultured Planctomycetaceae bacterium | reverse complement strand
GGCCGCATCCCCTTCTTCACGTGATTGACGGGCGAGGCCAGCTTTCTCGCGGCCTCAGCATCCCCTTCGGACGGCGTCCAGATGTTCCCCCAACTCAGTGTGGTCAATTCGTAGTTCGCGGCGACGCTGATCACGCCCCGCACGTCGTTGCGGACGTCGTCCCAGCCCCCCGTACGCGGGAAGGGGCCGTCCCCCAGCGTCGCCGCCAGCGACGCCATGTGTCCGCCTGCCGACTGGCCGATCAGAAAGATCCGCTCCGGATTGATGTTGTACTCGGCGGCGTGCGCGTGCACGTAACGGATGGCGCACTGCACGTCCTGATAGCAGGCTGGTGCGGGCGTGCAACCGACGAGCCGGTAGTCGATGGACATGGCGAACAATCCGAAGCCGGCCCATTGCTGGACGTTGATCGTGGAGCCGTCGCGCTTGTGCCCCCCGCGCCAACGGCCGCCATGCACCGACACAATCGCCGTCAGGGGACCTTCAGTCCCGGGATATGCGATGTCGGCCAGCAGACCGGCGCCATGTACCCGTCCATAAATCACGTCCTCCCGATAGATGATCTCCGGGTCGTCTGCGCCGCCTGGGGACGGGTCGGCCGCGTCGACCGGCAGGCAGACAAGGCAGAGGCCGACGACCGCGGCCGGCGTCCGCGACAAGCCACGGGAGGCAATTCGGGAACTCAGGTTCACGACGTTCTCCATTGCGGAACAGCTCGTGCAGCGCTGGCGCGTCGACGGCGGCGCGCAGGAAGTCCCGGAATTGTCGTTTCACATACGGCCGTCCGCAACGGAATGAGCGGCATTCCTGATTGCGGCCCCCCTTGTCCGGACACTATCGTAGACGGGAGCAGTTCATTCTCCTGCTCGTCGCCGGCTGCCCGAAACGGCTGACCCCGGCTCGCAATTCGTTTCCGCAATTCATCCGCCGTTCCTCAAACGACAAGGACCAGACGATGACACCACGACTTGCCGGCACTCCGCTGCCGGCCCTGATACTCCTCTGTGGACTGATCGGGTCCGGCGGCTGCAGTTCCGGGACCGCGGACGACACCGCCGCAGCCGACGCGGCACTGCAGCAGTTCGCCGACTTCTTCAAGGGGGCTTCCGCCTACCAGGTCCGCAGCCGCGTCGAGATGATCGTCACCGATTCCGAGGGTCAACGGCGCAGCGAACTCAGCCCCCCGATGGACCAGCGGACCATTGCGATGCAGCGGCCAAACCGGATTGCGTTCAAGTCCGATTCCGGCATCGGCATCGTCTCCGACGGTAAAACCCTCGTCGCGTGGTCGACCCAGCGCGGGAAATACTGGCGCGGCGGAGCCTCCTTTTCGCTGGCCGACCTCATGAATTCACAGGTCGGGAATTTTTTTCAATCACCGTTGAACGCGCGCTCGCTGCTCTGGGCCGGCAGTGATCCCACTCCCGCACTGACGCTCGGACTGGGACAGGCGGCATACATCGGCCGCGAAACGCTGGATGGCAGGCCGGCCCATCACCTCCGCATTCCGGGGTCCTGGGAGCAGGGTTCGGACCTGATGGCCAGCCCCGTCCTCGATGTCTGGCTTGCCGCCGAAGGCGACCCGGTGCCGCTGAAACTGAGCTTGCAGCAGCCCCCCCAGGAAGCCGTTGGCGCGGATGGCGCCACGATCAAGGCGACCCTGGCAATCGTCGAGACGTTTCAGGACTGGCGGTTTGACGCCCCGGCGGAAGACCAGTTTGCGCTGACGCGACCGGACAAGGTCCGGCGTGTGGCCGAGCTGGACGAAGTCCTGATGCCCGATCATCCGCTGCTCGGCCGTCCGGCGCCGGATCTCGACCTGCCGATCCTGGACGGGAACAGGCTGCGCCTCGCCGATCATGCCGGCAAGGACGTCGTGATCCTCGACTTCTGGGCGACGTGGTGCAAACCCTGCCTCGAGGAACTCCCCGTCATCCTGCAGGTGGCAAACGACTATCGAGATCGCTCCGTCGTGCTCTACGCCGTCAACCAGGCGGAGCGGGAACTCGACGTCAAGCTGTTCATGGCGGCCGGCGCCCCGCCCGTCACGGTCGCCCTCGACTCGGATGGAGCGGTGAGTATGGCCTAT
>CAZWGW010000685.1:0-2269 GCA_964633565.1 uncultured Planctomycetaceae bacterium | reverse complement strand
GTCGATTCCGTTCATGGTGCTGATCGGCAAGGACGGAAAAGTCCATGCCGTTCACTCCGGTTTCGGCCCCGGTCTGGAGCAGCGGGTGCGGCAGGAGCTCGATGCACTGCTGGCGGGCGTCGACCTCGCGAAAGACGGCCTGCCGGAGCCGCCGTCTTCGGTCCCTGGCGAATCACAATAGCGCGACGTGCTAGTCAGGGAATGGATGTCCAGCGTGGTTTGTTCCCCCCGGCGCGCGTTGCGCTGCCGTGTTATCTCTTGCCAGCCTTCCCGATGAACAGCCACACTTTCGCCGCCGCCTGGGCGGCAATCATGCTCTTGCCCGGTGCCTCACGCGCGGCTGAAACAGTCGTCACTGTCCTGCCGGGCGACGCGCACGGTTGGGCCATCGCTGCCAACCAGGGTGGCAAGGCGGAATTCACCAATCGCGGCCCGGCCCTGTTTGAACGGGAACAGCCCTTCGTCGCCGACGACGGCCGCGACCTGGGGCGGGGCGCCTGTTACGCCGCCCTCGGCCTGGACGATGGAACCACACCCCCCACTGCCTGGCTCGGACTCGACACCTGCGACGGCCGCCCGCTGGCAGGGGTCGCTCTCAGGTCGATCACGCGCCTCGATTATTACGCTTACAACGCCCACATCCCGACAGGCACGGCCAATCCGAATCTCTGGACCAGTTGGAAACTGTGGTGGACGTATCCCCGGCAGTTGATCCAGCTCCAACTCACCGCTCAGAGCCCCGACGGCACTCAGCGCAGGCAGTTCTGGTACATGCCGTGGCAGAAGCACAAGATCCGGGGCGAGAACTCCGGTCGCCACTGCAAAAAGTGGCTCCACTACGATCCCATCCAGGGAGACCCGCCGGGCCCCGTGATGTGCGCCCGGTGGTTCAGCTATGGGCCGCCGCAGCAGGAATATGACTCGTGGGCAGACCTCATCCGGGAGTACGGCGACTGGACGCTCGTGCCGACCTCTCACGCTCCCTTTGTCGATGGAGGCTGGAAGAGCGCCGGATGGGACGAGATGACCGATCCCCCGGGCGCCCCGGCCTGCACAGCCACCGGCATGTGCCTGAACTTTGTGATCGGAGCGCGCAAGGAATTCGCCGCCGTCTATGACTCTGAATCCGTAAGATGGTCCAACGACTACCGGGGTTTCGAGGGCTACGTCGACTGGTTCACCCTGGAGATCGACGGCAAGGCCGTCACATACAACTTTGAGCCCGCTCGCGACGCGCCGCCGCCCAATACCATCGAACTCACCTCGCAGGCAGCGGCCGCCCTGCAGCCCACGGATGACGCCCTGGTCCAACTCACAGGGACCGTGGTGGATCGAACGAACGCGATGTTTGCCCTGGACGACGGGTCCGGCACGATCATCCAGGGGTTCCTCTACCGGGACGTCAAGACGACGGAGAACCCGGCCCGCATCGGCGAACGCTGGTCGGTCCGGGGCCGCCTGCAGCGCGTGCCGTTTCAGCCCGCGGATGCCCCGCCGCTCTTGTGGACGTGCCCGGGGCACATGACGAAGCTGGATCCGTGACGGGCATGCCGAAAGGCAGCTCTTCTGGAGCAGACCACCGAAACGCCACCGCCGGAATGTCCCATACCGTTTCCGGGAACTCCCCCCGGCCGCAGTATTCGCGCGTCGCGGAGCGGCTACAATAGGGTGGGTCTCCAGCGACGCTCGCGATCGCCTGTCGCACCCGCGCATCGACGCGGCAGGCAGGTTTCATACACGGATTCGGCGGCCAGCCTCTGCTCGCGGCGTGGGGGCGCGCGACGCACAGTCGGCTCAGCCGGACAGGGAAAACAATGGCAGTCGAACAGTTGACCTTGACCAAAGGCGCGGTCCACGGGATCGATCCCGCCGAACTGGAGGAATGGTACGAATCGCTGGAGGACATCCTCCATCGCTACGGTCCCGAGCGGACGCAGCAACTGCTGGTGAACCTCCGCGAACGGGCCTATCTGCGGGGCGTGATGATGCCGGCCTCGGTGACGACGCCCTACATCAACACGATTCATGTCACCGACCAGCCGCGCTATCCCGGCAATCTCGAGATCGAGCGGCGGATCAAGAGCATCATCCGCTGGAACGCGATGGCGATGGTGGTGCGGGCGAACAAGGAGTTCGAGGGGCTGGGGGGACATATCTCGACGTATGCCTCCGCCGCCACGCTGTACGACGTCGGCTTCACCCACTTCTTCCACGCACCGACGGAGAACAACCCGGGAGATTTCGTCTACTATCAGGGACACGCCTCGCC
>CAZWGW010000684.1:0-4370 GCA_964633565.1 uncultured Planctomycetaceae bacterium | reverse complement strand
GCAACACTGAACGAGAACCTGGAGTCGCTCGGAGCGCTGGGCCTGGCCGTGGAGCCGTTCGGCGAACGCAGTTTCCTCGTGCGGGAGACTCCGCCGGGGATGGGTGGCGACGTCGTGACGTCGCTCGTTGCGCTGCTGGACAAACTCGCCAACGAGCGGCGGATCGAAGACCCGTTCGGCCGTGCTGCGGCGACGGTCGCGTGCCATTCGAGCGTCCGCGCAGGGATGGCGCTCGCGATGGAGGAGATGCGGCGGCTGGTGGCGGACCTCGAACACACGACGCAGCCGCGGACCTGCCCGCATGGGCGGCCGACGCTCATCCACGTGAGCACGGACATGCTCGAACGGCAGTTCGGCCGCCGCTGAGGGCGGCTTCGTGGCTACGCCCGGGGGCGTCGTACAATTCGCGGATGGCAGGCGCCTGGCGTTACCCGGGGGACATGGACGAACTCACCTTCGTGGAGAGCTATCTGCATTCGACGCTGCGGAAACCGCAGGTGGTGGCGGACGCGGCGTTGCGGACGCTCGTGCTTGCGGGCCAATCCGACCGCGTGATGCTGACCGCCCTGGTCGCGGAGCAGCTCGCGGAGGCGGCGCGCCGGCTTGTCGCGGTGGTCGAGGCGCTGAGCGATCGGACGTACCCGATCGCGAGGACGCTGATGCAGCCCCTCCCGGGAGCCCAAGCGTGGTCGGAGTTCGTGCAGCTGGCCAGTTCCGCGCCGCCGGGCGCAATGCTTTCGCGCCTCAACATCAGCAGCACCGCGATGGAGAGCGCAGAGCGACTGCGGGGCCAGCCGGACCTCGCCGGATTGACCCCGTTGGTAGCCGCGGCGGCCGGCGGGAACGCGATGGTGCTCGTGCGCGGCGCCGGGGGAAGGCAAGCGCCTGGGGAGTTCATGGTGGCTGCATCGAGCGCCGGCGGCGAGACGATAACGACGGTCTACGGTGGCCTGGAAGGGGATGCGGCGACCCTCGCCGACCTGACAGCCGACCTGAGCAGCATCGCGCGAGGATTCCTGGGGGCGTACCTCGAAGCGCGCCGTGGCGCCGGGCGCCGGGATTGAGCGCGCAGGCCGGCGCCGGATGGGCGGCGGGCCCGCGTGGCGGGATCACGGACGTGCGCGGCATTCGCGTGGGGCACTGGACCGATCGGCGCGGGGCGACGGGCTGCACCGTGATCCTCTGCCCGGAGGGGGCGGTGGCGGCTGTCGACCTGCGCGGGGGGGCGCCGGGTTCGCGGGAGACGGATGTCCTCGGGCAGGCGAACCTGGTGCGGACGGCACACGCCATCGTGCTGGCGGGCGGGAGCGCGTTCGGTCTTGCGGCCGCGGATGGTGTGATGCGCTGGCTGGCGGAACGCGGCCACGGCTTCGGCACGCAGCGGCGGTCCGTGCCGATCGTTCCCGCGGCAGTCATCTACGACCTTGGGCTGGGCAGCGACCAGGCCGCTCCGGATGGCGACGCAGGCTACGCCGCAGCGAGCCGGGCAGGGGGCGGCAAGGTGGCGGAAGGCAGCGTGGGCGCGGGCACGGGCGCGACCGTGGCGAAGCTGCTGGGACCCGATCACGCGCTCAAGGGCGGAATCGGCACCGCCAGCCTGGTTGGGCCGAACGGGGCGGTGGTTGCCGCAATTGCGGTCACGAACGCCGTTGGGACGATTGTGAACCCCGCGACGGGCGAGACGCTGGCGGGGGTGCGTGGCGACGGGGGCTCGTTCCTGCCCTTGTACGAAGTTCTCGAATTGCGCCCGGCGATGGCGGATCCGCTCCGTGCGAACACCACGCTGGTGTGCGTGGCAACTTCGGCGAAACTCGACCACCGCCATGTCCAGCGGTTGGCGACGCAGGCCCACGACGGCATGGCCCGCGCGATCCTCCCGGCCCACACCATGGGAGACGGGGACATCGCCTTCGCGCTGGCGACCGGCGATGTCGAGATTGAGGACCGCCGGGTTCTCGACCTCGGGGTCCTGACCGTCCTGGCGGTCGAGCAGGCGATTCTCCGCAGCGTTGTCAGCGCCCGAGGGCTCAAAGGTATACCGTCCGCCACAGAGTGGCGTGCTTCGGACGGGCCTGCGTGGCGTTAACGGGTTGTTTTCTCGACGTCCCTTCGTATAGTGGCAAGTTGTCTTTACCGAACCCAAGCAAAACGGAGGACTGTGTTCATGAGACGAAGACTGACGCTGTTTGTGGTGCTGGCGTTGACGCTCCTGGCGTTGCCGGCGGTCCACTATCAGACGGTGAGTGCTGAAGGCGACATCACCGTCAAGGCCGGCGGCGGAGAAATGGGCTACGCCGTCAACCAGTTCATGCCCAACACCGTGACGGTCGCTGCAGGCGCAACGATCGCGTTCGCCTTCGAGTGGTCTGAGCCGCACTCTGTGACATTCGGGGTGCCCGGTCCGGCGGCAACATCCCCCGCAACCTACGATGGGTCGGCGGGGCTTAACACCGACCTGATCTTCGGGCCGGCGGCCGACTTTGAGGTCAAATTCCCGAAGGCGGGGAGTTACCAGTACTTCTGCATCATTCACCCGAAGATGATCGGCACGGTCAACGTCATCGGCGCGGGCGGGCAGGGCGAGCCGGATTCGAAGCTCTCCGCCAGCACACGGGCGAAAGCGCAGTACAGCTCCGCCATCACCCAGCTGAAGAACCTGGCCGCAGCGCTCAACGCGGTGCCGGTGGCAATCACTCAGCAGCCGGGTGGCGCTTCGCAGTACAGCCTCGCCGTTGGCGGCGTGATCGCTGATGGCAGCGACGTCCAGCAGTTCTTCCCCGGCGCCGCCAAAATTAAGGTTGGCGACTCTATCAAGTGGACGAACAAGACCGAGACGCCGCACACGGTGACATTCAACGCTCCGCCGGGCCCGCCGCAGGGAGATCCGCTGGCGACGCCGATTTCCAAGCCGGCGCCGGCGTTCGATGGGACGGGATTCTGGAACAGCGGCACGATCTGGTCGATCCCGGATCCGGCCGCCAGGAACACCTTCGAGATGACGTTCGGAAAGGCCGGGACGTACACGTACGTCTGCATTCTCCACGCTCCGCAGGGCATGGTCGGGACTGTCGCGGTCGAAGCCGCGCCCGTCGCGCCGCGACCACCGAGCACAGGCACGGGCACGGTGGAGCCGGGAGATTCCCCGCGCGGACTCTTCGCGGCCGGGGGCCTGCTCGTCATAGCCGCAGGCGCCTGGGTCATCGCCAACTCCCGGCGGTGGGCAAGCGACCGGTAGTCTTCATAGCGACACGGCGGCGCACGCAATTGCGCCGCCGTCGTCCCCCGAAAGATGGAGTCCGAAATCCTCCGGCCGCTGTCTGCCGCTGATTGCGACGCACGCGTACTGTTAACCGCGGCTTTCCATCAGTACTAACGGAGGACCCTGGATGAGACGCTTGCTCCTGATCTTGCCGCTGCTGGCCGTCGCGATGGTGACCCTTGCGGGACCGCTTTCGCAGACGGACGACGCGGTTGCCGAGGAGACCACCCTTACCGTGCTGGCCGGCAGCGGCGAGCAGGGCTATTCGGTCAATGCCTTCTTGCCGTCATCGGTCACGATCAACGAAGGCGACACGGTGAACTGGCGGTTCCCGTGGTACGAAATCCACATGGTGGTCATCCTCAACGGCCCCATCCCGGACGAGGAACCCGTTCCTCATCAGTCCGGCGTCGTCTTTGACGGCACGCAGCCGTTCATCTTCTCGGGCATTCTTGCCGGCCCCGATGCTGAGTTCGATATCAAGTTCACGAAGTCCGGCAGCTACCCATACACCTGCTTCATCCACCCCGGCATGGACGGCACCGTCAACGTCCTTGGCGCCGGCAGCGTGACCGGTGAAGTCGACAATCAGCGCGCGCTCGATGCGCGTGCCAGGGCTGATTACGCCTCTTCGATCGTGCAGCTCAAGAACATCGCGGCGGGATTGAACGCGGCTCCGGTCGCTGTGACGAAGCGCGCCGACGGGACCAGCCAGTACATCGTCAATGTCGATGCGCCCGTCGCGGTCCGTGACGACCTCCAGCAGTTCTTCCCGGCAACGGCCAACGTTAAAGTCGGCGACTCCATCGTCTGGAAGAACCCGAACACGACGCCACACACGATCACCTTTGGTACACCGCCGCCGGGCGACCCGTTCGAAGCTCCGACCGTAAAGTCGGGCGGCAGCTACGACGGAACCGGCTTCTGGAACAGCGGAATCCTGTGGATCAATCCCGAGATTCCGAACAGCCCGACGACGTTCGAGACGACCTTCACGAAGGCTGGTTCGTTCAAGTACCTTTGCATGCTGCACGCGGACCAGGGCAGGGTCGGGACCGTTGCGGTGACGGCGGCCGCGGCCGCGACGCCGACGGCTCCCCTGCCGCCGAAC
>CAZWGW010000683.1:0-4373 GCA_964633565.1 uncultured Planctomycetaceae bacterium | reverse complement strand
CGCATGCAGTCGGTGGTCGCGGATCGACGCCTCCATCCACTCTGCCTCCAGTTCGTCCGAACGCTGCTGATCATCTGCCACGGGAACCGGCAGCCAGGTGGGACTGCAGGGGAGTTGAGCGAACAACTCGTTCAGGAAGGGAGCGATCATCGGCGCCGCGCAGGCCAGCCCGATTCGCAATGGGCGGAGGGCGTGAAAGTGTTTCCAGAGGCCGGCGGTATAGGGGACGCCAGCTCGAAAAGTGCGCTGGCCGCCGCCGCTGCGCGTGGGGCGCGCCACGGCTGCCGCGAACCGTTCCTGCAGTCTGTCGAGCATCCCGTTGCGCGACCAAGGCACGGCGCGGGCTTCGACGAAATCGAATCCCGTGGAGGACGGTCCGCAGCCGTGTCCCGTGACGTACAACCCTCCCGCCGCCTGCAGATGGTCGACGGCAAACCACAGACAGGGCGTACTCGCGACGCCAATATCGATCACCTGGCATCCCATGCGTCGCAGCGCGCCCGCTGCGCCGACGGCAAGGTCCGGGGACGACGGTCGGGAGTCGTGGCCGACAACGACCATCGGACCGCGGCGGCGGCCCACGGGAGATTCACCGGTCGGACGGGCGACCAGCGGATGATGGTCCCAGATCAGGCTGGCGAATGCGGCGGCATAGCGTTCCGCCACAGGACGCGAAAGTTCGTTGAGATACACACCGCGCACGCCTTCGTCGACGACCAGCGACTGCCGTCCGACGCGGCGCGCCGTCCGGTCGATGCGATCGACAATCTGCCGCGGCAGATGCCCGGTGTCATGGCGATGCGCACACTGCCGGCAATTCGGATAGAAAGCGGCCAGCCGCGACAGGTGCACGGCACGGGAAATCGGACGGGTCTCACCGGGACAGACGTAACATGGTTCGTCCTCCAGGAGTGGGAGCGTCGCACACTCGCCGGGCGGCGCCGACTGTGATGTAATGCGTTTCGAAGCGATCGACATCGCCGACTTCCCCCTGCAGGTTCGGACGATCCAGCGCGGGAGGGAAATCTACGCGAACCACGAAGGCCCGGTCAATTTCAATTCTCGTCATGCACGCCACCGCCTTCCTGAGCCGCACCGGAGCGCAGCAGATCCCTCCGCTGGTCGTGCTGCACGGAGGCGAGGCGCACCTCAAGGAATCTTCCCGCCGGGCCTTGTGCCGGCTGGTCCTGGGGACAGACGATGAACGGGACATCGGGCTGACGCGGTTCAGCGGCCGCGACGTTGAATGGAAGAACGTCCGCGATGAACTGCTCACCGTGTCGATGTTCGGCGATCGTCGGCTGGTCGTCGTGGATGAGGCGGACGAGTTTGTCACCGCCCACCGCGCGGCGCTGGAGGATTATGCCGACAAACCGGCCCGACACGCGGTCCTCGTGCTGGACGTGAAGACGTGGCGCAAGACCACGCGGCTCGCCAAACGAGTGGATGCCGCGGGACTGGAACTGGACTGCTCCGAACTGGCGGGAGCGCAGTTGCAGCGGTGGCTGGTCGAGCACGCCCAGGCACACTACGGCAAGCAGCTCGCGCGTGACGCCGCAACGTTGATGTCCGAACTGGCCGGCACGGGGATGGGCCTGCTGGACCAGGAACTGGCGAAGTTGACGGCGTACGTGGGCGACCGCGCGCGAATCGGGCTGGATGACGTCCGCACCCTCGTGGTTGGCTGGCGGGCGGAGACGACCTGGAAGATGACCGATGCGATCCGCGATGGAAGTCCCGCAGTGGCGCTGCAGGCGCTGCAGAAGCTGCTCGCGGCGGGAGAACCGGCGCCGAAGATCCTGGGGGGGCTGAACTACGTGTTCCGCAAGCCGGCGCGGGCCACGGAATTGTCGCGGCGGGGGACGCCGCTCCGTGCTGCGCTGCAGCAGGCGGGAGTCTTTCCGCGCGACGTCGATTCGACCGAACGCTACCTGCGGCGCATCGGACGACAGCGCGCGGAACAGATCCTGGCTCTGCTGTTGCAGGCGGACAGCGGACTCAAGGGGGGCAGCCGCCTGTCGGAGCGCCTGCAGCTCGAACAATTGCTGTTGCGACTGTGCGGTTCCGTGTCCGTGTGATCCGCAGGTACGCGTTGTGCGGGATCGGCGATGAGGTCCGCGGCTGCGCAGAAGCGGGATCGGCGTCAAGTGCGCAGAGGACAAGTCTCGCGCAAGTTTTTATTGCGACAAAATCTGAATTGCGGTGACTTGATTCCGCGCGCGGGATCGGCGACAACCACCCTCCGGAATGCGGGCCGCCAGCATCTCGCCACAACGGCCAATCACGTCGGCCACGGTACATCTCAACGCCTTCGACAACAGCGGAGACCGCGATGCCCAGACAGCACACGCGACGTGAGTTCTTCCGGAAAACGTCGGCGATTGCTGTGGGCGCCTGGATCGGAACGGCAGGCACGACGTGGGCGGAGGAGCGTTCCGCCGGTGAAAAGCTCAACGTCGGCATCATCGGCACGGCCGGACGCGGCGCTGCAAACCTCCAGGCGGTCGCCGAGACGGAGAACATCGTCGCGTTGTGCGACGTCGACGAGGGCCGGCTCGGCCAGGCAGCCGTGCAGTATCCTCAGACCGCGCGGTTTGCGGATTTCCGCAAACTGCTGGAGCAGCCGCAACTCGATGCCGTCGTCGTGAGTACGCCGGACCATACGCATGCGGCGGCCGCGATCGCCGCCATGCAGCTCGGTCTGCACGTGTATTGCGAAAAGCCCCTGGCCCATTCGGTCTACGAGGCGCGGCGGATGGAGGAGGTGGCCCGCGAATCGGGCGTCGTGACGCAGATGGGGAACCAGATGCACGCCACCGATCGCCTGCGGCGCGTGGTGGAGATCGTGCGCTCGGGACTGCTCGGTCCCGTGCACGAAGTCGTCTGCTGGTCGAACAAACAGTTTTCCGGCGGGGACCGGCCGCGCGAGACGCCGCCCGTTCCCGCCAACCTGGACTGGGACCTCTGGCTCGGCCCGGCTGCGTACCGTCCCTATCACTCCTGCTACGTCCCGAAATACTGGCGCGGGTGGTGGGACTTCGGGTCCGGCAACTTCGGCGACATGGCGTGCCACATCATCGATGCGCCGTACTGGGCGCTCGATCTGGAGTATCCGACGTCGATCCTGGCCGCTGGCCCGCCGCCACACGCGGAGTCTGCTCCAACGGCGCTAGTGGCACGGTACGACTTCCCGTCGCGCGGCGCTCAGCCGTCTGTGCGCCTCACGTGGTACGACGGCGAATGGGCGCCCCCCTACGAAATGATCGACGACGTCGCGTTGCCCGCGCAGGGAGCGCTCTTCATGGGCGAGCGGGGCCAACTGCTCTTCCCGCATGTGTCGGGAGAGATTTCCCTGTTTCCGCGCGAAGAATTTGCCGGCGTCAGGCTGCCCGATCCGATGCTGCCGCGGACGGCGCACCATCACGCTGAGTGGATCGAGGCGTGCAAGGGGCGCGGGAAGACGCTGTCCGATTTCTCCTACGGCGGCCGGATGTCGGAACTGGTGCAGGCGGGGGTCGTCGCCTACCGGCTTGGCAAGCGGCTGGACTGGGACGGGCCGAATATGCGCGCCACGAACGCACCAGAGGCCGACGCGCTGATCAAGCCGGAATTCCGCTCCGGTTGGCTGCTGTAGCCGTTGTGCGCGCGGCTCGCGTACACGTCAATTCGCCGACCGATCGTCGCCAGCGGGCCGTTCACAAAGTCCTGCTGCCGTTTGAACTGTTCGATGACGATGCGATTCGCGCGCCGCACGAATACGGAAGACTGAGACACGAGCTGGCGGGCGCGCCAATCGGTGCGATGGATCTGCTGATCGCGGCGCATGCCTTGGCGCTCGGTGCTATCCTCGTCAGCAACAACCTGGGCCATTTCCGGCGCGTGCCGGGACTGCAACTCGAAAACTGGTCGTGAGTTCAGTCACCAGGCCGGCCGCCGTCAGGACTGCCGCCCGAATTGACCGCTTCCAGTCGCGCTTGCGCCTCGAGCAGCGCGGCTTCGGCTTCACGGACGGAAGTGGCGGGAACAGTTCCCCGCTCATGTTGTGTCTGCACGATTTCGAGTTGCTGCCTGCGGATCGCAACGATCTCCTCGAGCAACCGTCTTTGCAGGTCCTGGTCGGCGCGCTCTGCAGCCCGGCGCAGCTTTGCCTCGGCCAGCTTGAGCCGCGCCTCGTGCAGTTCGCCGGTCGAGGCCACGCCACTCTCGTGTCGCATCTCGGCGGACTGCAGATCGTCCTCGGCGAGATGAATGAGCCGATCGAGCGTGGCGGTCTCGGGACCGAGGTCGACCATCTCCGCCGGAGGCGCCGTCAACTGCCAGGTCCCTTCGCGCTCGCCGGGGGAAAGGAGGCCCGTCCAGCGATCTTTGTTCTC
>CAZWGW010000682.1:393-4374 GCA_964633565.1 uncultured Planctomycetaceae bacterium | reverse complement strand
GTAGAAACCGGCGCCGTCGCAGGTCGTCACGCGCAGCGACTCCACGTCCTTCACGACGTGGTAATTCGTGATGATGTAGCCGCGCTCATCGACAATGATCCCCGTCCCCATGCCGTTGATCTTCTTGTCCTTGCCTGCGGAAAAGAGGACCTCGGCGGTCTTGGCGCGCTTCTCGCTGTGGATGTTGACCGTGGCGTTCTTCGTGCGCTCGATCGCCTTGACGATCGGCGTCCGGCGGTCTTCGGAGGGGGCGGCGTCGTCGCCGCGAAGCGCCGCTCCCGCGAGGACGAAGAGCAGCGCGAAGCAGTATCCGGCGGGCCGAGAGCAGTGCGTCATCTGCGGACCTGTTCCTGGGCGGTGCGTCGGGGAATATCAGGAGTTGGCCAAATCCTTCAGCCGGCCGGAGGACAGTCCGTTTGGTCTCCGCTCGTGGTGAATCGACCACACGCTTTTCCATGCTTGAAACACCCGTCCCGATAGCGCACAAATTGCCCAATCGACACGCTGTGCGACTGAGCGAAGTTTGCCGGGTCGAACCGGTCGATCGCACAAATCCGTGCGACACACCGGGTTTCCGGTGAAGGCCCCCGCCGAATGCGCCGGTTCGTCCACGCGCAGCGCACGTCAGGCGCAGACCGGCAGTTCCGCAGCGGCGGATTCCGCCGGAGGCAGCGACGTGCCGGCGTTAATCCGGGGTGAGTTGGACGATTACAATCCTGGCAAAGGGACCTTCCATGACGCGACGCGAAAAACTCCAGGAAATGCTCACGTCCAGTCCGGACGATCCCTTCCTGCACTATGGTCTCGCGATGGAGCACCGGGGGGCCGGGGAACTGGCCGCGGCGCTGGCCGAACTGCGGAAAGTGCTCGAACTCGACCCGCGCTACGTCGCCGCGTACTTTCACCAGGGGCAGATGCTGGCGGAGGGGGGCGACATTGACGCCGCTCACCAGGTCTTGCGATCAGGGATCGAAATGGCCAATCGCGTTGGCGATCAGCACGCCGCCGATGAAATGCGCGGCCTCCTGGACTCGCTCGCGCCGTAGCCGAATTGGCGTAGAATTCGGGCGCCGACATGAGCGGGGGCGTCCAAACTCACGCCCGAATTCTTGGCGAATTCGGCTACGCTCGACGCCCGAATTCTTGGCGAATTCGGCTACGCTCGACGCCCGAATTCTTGGCGAATTCGGCTACGCTCGACGCCCGAATTCTACGTGAATTCGGCTACATCCCCCGCACCGCCCGCGCCAGCCGTGCGATCCCCTCACGGATCCCTTCCGGCGACTGCACGCCGTAACTCAACCGCATCTGATTTCGCGGCCGCGACCGCGCAGTGGCGGCGTAGCACAGTTCTCCCGGCACATACATCACCCCCTCCGTCTGAACTGCACGGTCGAACAGCCGGCTCCGGAATCCGGTCTCAATCGACCCCGGCAGCGACATCCACACGTACAGTCCTCCCCTGGGGGAGACCCATTCGACTCCCGGCAGTCCCGCAAAATGCTCCGCCGCGGCCGACAGCATCGCATCGCGCTTCACGCGGTATGCCGCGCACACCTCGGCCACATGCGTCTCGTACAGACCGCTCCGCAGCACGGTCGCAATCAGGTGCTGATTGAAGTTCGACGAGCCGAAGTCCTCATTCCCCTTCCGGTCGCAGATCGGCTGCACCAGGTCCCGGGGAACGACTCCAAACCCGACCCGCACTCCGGGCGAAAAGCTTTTGGAGTACGTCTGCGTGTAAATCACGTGCTGCCGCGACGGGTCGCAGCTCCAGACGCTCGCGTGGACCGGCCCGTCGTACCGCAGCTCGCGATAGGCCGCGTCCTCCAGGATGAAGATCCGCTGATGCCGGGACCAGCGGCGCGCGATCTCGACCAGTTCCCGCCGCCGCCCGTCATGCTGGCTGAAGCCTCGCGGATTGTCGTAGTAGCTCACGACGTAAATCAGCTTGACGCGATCGAGCCGTCCTTCCGCGTCGAGCCGCGCGAGTGCCGCCTCGAGCAGGTCGGTCCGCATCCCTTCGTCATCAGTCGGGATCGAGACGGCCTCGGCCCCGACGCCGTTCAGGTTTCCGACGAACACAAAGTACGTCGGGCCGGCGACCAGGCAGATGTCGCCCGGGTCAAGCAGGATTTCACACACGATCGACAGCAGTTGCTGCGATCCCGTCGTGAGCACGAGCTGCGACGCGTCGATCCCCAGGTCGTTCGCGGGACATCCCTCGAGGCGTGCAAAGTGCTCCAGCACCGTCCGGCGGACCGGCTCCGCGCCGGGAGTCGTCCCGTACTGCAGCGCCTGCCGGGCGGCGCGGTCATCCGCCAGCAGTTGTTGCAGGGCCGTCCGGGTCTCGGCAACCGGCAGGCTCCCGGCGTCGACCAGTCCCGCCGCCAGCGAGATCACGTCCGGGTTCTCGACCGCCTGCTGCATCAGAAAGCTGATGGCCTGCTCGCGGGAGTAGTGCCAGCGCTGGCTCAGTTTCGGAACCGCGGTGGTAGCGCGGGGCGCGACCGGCGCCGTCTGGTCGTTCATGAACGGTCTCAGTTGCGGATCAAGTGTCGGCCCCCATCAATCGTCGCCGGCGCTCTGATATCGGTCAAGCCCCGCCGGAAAACAGCAGATTATCCCCGCTGCGGCCTTGCAAACTGCACAGCAGTATATTACAACGCACGTTCAGTCCGGGAGGTGGACCGTGATCCTGGGTACCAAATTGGAGGGGAGTCTCATGAAGGAACGCGTGACCTTGACCAAGCGGCAAAAGCAGATTTACGAGTTCATCAAGGACAAGATCATGAACCGCGGCTACGGCCCGACGGTGCGTGAGATCGGCAAGGCGTTCAATATCCGCTCCCCGAACGGCGTCATGTGCCACCTGAAGGCACTGGAGCGCAAGAAGCTCATCACCCGCGAAGAGCACATGTCGCGGGCGATTCAGCTCACCTCGCAGCCGCAGCTCAAGCGGACGAGCCTGCCCCTCGCCGGCCAGATCGCCGCCGGCAGCCCGGTGCTGGCCGTCGAAGACATGGACCGCAAGGACTTCGCCACGCTGTTCAGGGACGATGACAACTTCTGCCTGAAGGTGAAGGGGGAGTCGATGATCGGCGAGCAGATTGCCGACGGCGACTTCGCCGTCATCCGCCGGCAGAAGACGGCGCGAGACGGCGATATCGTGGCGGCCCTCGTCGACGGCGGCGACGCCACGCTCAAGCGCTTTTACAAGGAACGCAACCGCTTCCGGCTGGAGCCGGCCAATCCGCGGATGAAGCCGATCTATTCGACGGACGTGGAGATTATCGGCGTGCTGGTCGGCGTCATCCGGCAGTGCTGAGTTCTCATCCTCAAAGTCTCACTGCTGCTTCGCCACAATCTCATGGCCGCCAAAGCCCGCCGACGGCGTCGGCGGGTCCGTTGCCACTTGACTGCGTGCGTCACCTGCGTTCTTGTATTTCGCAAGTGCAATCGAGACTTCCAGACTGAATTTGGAAGCAATTCATCAGAGTCGCCTGGCACGGGCCGACTCATCGCTGCGTTTGATCAAGAAAGGGGCGAAGACGGGTGGCGCTGGTATTCCGCCGCATGAAACGGGCCGAAGATGGACTGCCCGTCGTCGGGTCAAACTCGAAAGAACTTGGTGTCTGTACTCCGCCCAATCCGAACAGCGATATAGACGTGGGGCCGGATGGATTCGTGGAACGTAATGGACGAGGAATGTCGGTTGCGGAGCATTGGACTCTTCTCCTGCCGCACTTGATTCCGAAGCGCCTCGTCTCCCTCTGTCGGGACGCCAGCGGCTCAAATACCCTTGCCTGTTACCGTATGGGTGAAGGACAATTCACGCCGGGCATCCTGAATGCAAAACTGGAATTGTGCCTGAAGTCCAGCCAGACCAGTGCCGGCAACATCGTGCCGGCTGTGAGCATGCAGATCGGTGAATTCCAGTCTGCGTTGATAACAGCGCAAGCGCAAGGTACGCCCCGCTTT
>CAZWGW010000682.1:0-383 GCA_964633565.1 uncultured Planctomycetaceae bacterium | reverse complement strand
AATGGGCAGTGGATGAGGTCCTGCCGTGAATCGGCGTCAATTTTTTGAGAATCCGGATTTCGCGGAGTACGTCCGATTGCTGGGACGGCTGCACCGGTTGGTGCGCGCTCATCGCGATGAATCGGATGAGGGCGAGGCGTTGCGCGAGCAGATGGATCGTCCAGGCGAGGCACTGTCTGAAGAGGAAATTCGCGCCGTAAAGGGGATCGCGGCGGACTTGGCGTCGATCGGCCAGGAAAATGGGATTGGAAGCAATCGCGAGTCGGCGCCTCCAGTGCAACTACGCGACGCCCTCGATGCCATACAACGTCATGACGTGGTAGATGCTCTTTTGATCTTGCGCGAACACGCACACGAAATTCCGCCGGCGCCGATGTGGTGAT
>CAZWGW010000681.1:0-4379 GCA_964633565.1 uncultured Planctomycetaceae bacterium | reverse complement strand
TGCCGACGCTGATCGAGTTCCTCAGCGGCAGCACGGTACTTTCGGCCGGGACGGTGATCCTGACCGGGACGCCGCACGGCGTGGGGGGAGCGCGGAAGCCGCCGGTCTTTTTGCAGCCGGGTGACACGGTGACGATCGAGATCGAGGGGATCGGGTCGCTGACGAACCCGGTGGTTGAGGAGGAGAGTTGAGGGTCGAGGGTTGAGCGTCCAAATGACGAATGACGAATGACGAATGACCAAACGCCGCGTTCCAACACCTGGACCTGGACGCTCTGCCTGATTCTCCTGGGCGCGACCCTGCTCAACTATGCCAATCGTATGGCGCTGACGCAGAACGCCGGGCGGGCCATGGAGGCGTTTCAGACCGACGAAGCGGGCTACGGCAAGATCAACGGCTGGTTTTCACTCGGCTTCGCCTGCGGCGGTCTGCTGTTTGGAATGCTGGCTGACGTGCTCAGCGTGCGCATCCTGTATCCGGCCGTGGTGCTGATCTGGTCGGCGGCCAGCGTCTGCTGCGGGCTGGTGACGTCGCTGCAAATGCTCATCGCCTGCCAGTTCCTGCTGGCGCTGTTCGAGGCGGGGCACTGGCCCTGTGCACTCCGCACGACGCAGCGGACGTTCAAGCCGGCGATGCGTACCTGGGGGAACAGCCTGCTCCAGAGCGGCGCATCGCTCGGCGCGATCCTCACGCCGCAGATCGTGGCCGGGCTGTACCGCGAAGACCCGGCACACTGGCGGTGGGTGTTCTTCATCGTGGGGGGACTGAGCGTGCCGTGGGTGATTGCGTGGCTGGCGACGGTGCGCGAGTCGGACGTGCGGCGGCCGGTGATCCAGACGGACGAGACGGCGGCCGGCGAGGGGGAAGCGCGGGTCCTGCAGGAGGTCCCGTTCTGGATGGTGTTCACGATGCGGCGCTGGTGGCTGCTGTTCGTCGTCGTCTCATGTATCAACGTCGTGTGGCACTACATCCGCGTCTGGCTGCCGCTCTGGCTGGGAAAGGAGCGCGGCTACCCCGACGAGTTCGTGCAGCACTTCACTTCGGCCTATTACGGGGCGACGTTCGTCGGTTCGCTGGCGGCGGGGTGGCTCACGGCCGCACTACCGCGCTGGGGCTGGAACGTCCATCACGCACGGCTGGCGGTGTTCCTCCTATGCGGACTGCTGTCGGCGATGGTGATCCCGGCGGCGTTCCTGCCGAAGGGGAACATGCTGCTGGCGTGCCTGCTGCTGACCGGATTCGGCTCGCTGGGGCTGTTCCCGATCTATTACTCGCTGAACCAGGAGATCTCGGCGCGGAACCAGGGAAAAGTTGGAGGCTCGCTGGCTTTTTCGACCTGGGGCATGCTGTATTTCTTTCACGAGTGGGTCGGCAACGTGATGAAAACGCGGCCGGAGCTGAAGCCGCTGATCGTGTCGCTGGTTGGACTGGGACCGCTCGTGGCGTTCGGGGTGCTGCTGCGGTTCTGGGGGCGGAGGGCGGAGGGGGTGCCGGCGAGTGAATAATCACATGACGGTTTGAAACACCGTCCTACGGCGAGGGCTCATCGATCACGGTCGGCTCCGACTGCACTTCCGTTTCGCGCGTCCCCTGAATCTCACGGATGCGGTCGGCCATCCCGGCGACCGATTCGGCCCCGTCGTGGACGCCGAAGTCGAGCGTGAACGATCGCGATTCGCCCGGGGCCAGCGTCGGCAGGCGGCCGGCATGGCGCTCGACCCGGCGGTTGTAGGGGAAGCCGGTCGCCGGTTCGAGGCCGGTCACATAGCCGTCCTCCTTCGCGGCGGTATTCTTCCAGATCGTGAGGTAGGGAAGTTCATTGGTTGACCAGGCAATCGACGCCCCACGGTCGCCGGCCTGGTTCTGCAGCAGGATGGCCGTCTTGCCTTCACCGTCAGCGTACGGCTCGATGAGATAAACCTGTTCGATGAAACCGGGCGTCGGCCCGGCGTAGGCGGCGTAATTCAAGAGCCCTTTGGCGGCGACGTCATTCATGGGAGCGAGGTGCTTCACGGCGGCGACGACCTGCGCGCCGTCCTGCAGCAGCGGTGCTCCGTAATTGCAGTGGTAGATCAACTGGAATTCCTGTGCGGCCGCCCCACGGTTGGTGACGCGGTCTTCGATGCGGAACGTGTCGGAGCCGGGTTCCGTCGACACTTCTGTGACCAGTTCCAGCTTGGGTCCGTAGAACATCCGCTCATGGACGATGCCGCGCACGCGCAGGCGGTAAGGCGGCTCCGAGTCAATCAGCACCTCAACGCTTGATGCGGGGATATTGCCGATCTTTCCGTGTACTGTGAGGTCCATCTCCTTCATCGCCCCGGTGTTGTCGATAAACACGTCCTTGCCGGGATGGCCTGCGAATTCCAGGCCGCAGCGGACGACGAATTCATTGAACCCTTCGAGCCAGCCGAGCCCGCCGCGGCTTTCGAGATTAATGAACTGCGGATGGACGATCTCCTTGACCGGGGAGTTCCAGCCGAGCCGGAGGTCGCCGCGGCGGACGTCGAAGACGCTCATGCCGCGCGTCGGAATCAGCGTGATCTGCAGCGACCCGTTGTTGATGCCGACGAGTTGCACTCCTTCCTGACGTCCGCCGTGGAGCGTGATCTGGCGGATCGACCAGGGAGTGTCGCCGGTCCCCGGGAGGTCGGCGCTCGTGATCTCGAACGAATCGTTTTTCTGATTGGCCGTGGCGCTGGTGATGACGTAGCGGTATGGATCGGCGGCGTACGCGGCGCATGCGGTTGTGAGAGCGAAGAGAAGGGGGATGGTGCGGTGGAGCATGGATGTGGCTTTCTGGTGCGGACGCGTCAACAGCGGCCTGACGGCCGCCGCTCGCCGGGGCGGTTGTGAGTGAGTGGGACGTTGTGATATGACAATTCAACTCACCTTTGCACCGGAGTGCCAGCATGCGCCGAGAATTTTGTGGAATCGTCTGTTCGTTCGCAGTGATAGCGTTCGTCGGCTGCGGGAGCGGTGGCTCCTCGACGGCCACAAGCACCAGCGGAGGCGGAGCGGAGGTCCCGACGGCGGGCGACCGGGGGACGATCGGGTTTTCCGCGCTGACGCTGAAGAACCCGTTTTTCAAGATCATTGCCGACAGTCTCAGGGCGGAAGCCGAGAAGCAGGGATTCAAGGTGGTCGTCAACGACGCCGAGCGCGACGTCAACACTCAGGCGCGGCACATCGACGACTATATTGCGCAACAGGTGACGGCGATCGTCATCAATCCGGCCGACCGGGACGCCATCGGGCCGGCGGTCAAACGCGCCAACGACGCCGGCATTCCGGTCTTCACGTGCGACCTGGAGTGTACGGCGCCCGGCGTCGAGATCGCCGGCCATATCGGCACCGACAACGAACAGGGGGGGCGGCTCGCCGGCGAAGCGATGATCGAGGCGCTGGGCGAAGCAGGAGGTGACGTGCTGATCCTGCACTTCGCACAGGCGAACTCGTGCGTGATGCGCGTGCAGGGCTTTCGCGAAGTCATCGACCAACACAATGCCGCGCGAGAGTCCGGAAAGATCACGCTGACGGAACTGGAAGGGGGCGGGCTGCAGGACGAGGGGTATCGCGTGACGGCCGACGCGCTGCAGGCCCATCCGGACCTCCGGGGGATTTTTGCCATCAATGATCCCTCCGGCCTTGGCGCGTGGACGGCCCTCAACCAGGCGGGCAAGGCGGGACAGGTGGTGATTGTCGCCTTTGACGGCCAACTGGAAGGGAAACAGGCGATCAGGGAGGGGAAGATCTACGCCGACCCCATTCAATTCCCGGCGCAGATGGGGACCGGCACCGTGCAGAACATCGTGAAGTACCTGGACGGCGAGCCGTTCGAGAACAACGTGCTGATCGCCACCCAGTTGTACAAAAAAGCAGATGCCGAGAAGGACCCGGAGCTGCAGGCCCTGAACAGTCCGGTCATTCCGTGACCGGGACCCGCCGCCCGGCCGGGCCGGCCTGGAACCGGGAGACCTGCAGACGGCGCAGCCGTACCGGCCCAGCAGTTCATGCGCCGCCCGGCGCCGTCGCTGTCGAACTGGTGGCGGAAATGACAAACAACACTGTGAGAATTGCAGCCGGGGCTGAGTTTCGTCCGGGCCGGCGTTACAATCAGGGGCGGAGTTCTTGTCGGATGCGGACAGGATCAGCGCAAATGTCCACGATCGCCCCCCCGGAATCCGAATTGACGCTGGCCGAACTGATCGCGCGCGTCGGTGATGTGCCGTTGCGGCGAGTCCGTCGCGACCCGCCCCCAGGTGCCGCGACCGAAGACGACGTGGAACGAGTGCGGCGCGAGGAAGGACGGATCTGCGAACTGCTCGACGGAGTCCTGGTGGAGAAGGCCATGGGTTTCTGGGAATCCCGCTTGGCCG
>CAZWGW010000680.1:1979-4385 GCA_964633565.1 uncultured Planctomycetaceae bacterium | reverse complement strand
GGCCCTTGTTGCCCGACAGCCTGACGAAGGACTTTGCCGATGCGGACTTCGGTTTTGGTCCGGAAGGGGTGCTGGTCGTGTCGCTGACAAAGAAGGCGGGGGGCCTGTTCGGCAGCGGCGGCGGTGACAAGAAGAAAGGGGAGACCCGCGCCGCGATGCTGCAGCATCTGCAGGAGGGGAAACCTCGGGGCGAACTCCCCGCCGGCGAGCAGCAACTCATCTCCCCCGAGCAGTTGCGGCAGATGCGCGTCGTGCAACCGGCCGCGTCACGGGCCGAATCGATGTTCCACGGCGTGCCGGTTTTCGGCGCGGGACGGATCGCCGTCCTGATGCCGGCGACGGACGAGAATGCGCCGCCGCGATACGTGTCGCTGGGGATCAACCAGTTCCGCCGGATGGCACAAGCGCTCGCGGAACTGTACGGAATCGAGAACTTCGGCGCCGACTGCGGCGTGCCGATCGAGGACGAGTTCCAGGACGCGGGAAAGTGCCACTATCTCGGCGTCCCGGTACGTGGGATCAAGAACGTCGAGTTTTATCGCGCCGACCCGACGTGCGAGGTTGTGGTGGCCGGCTGGAAATGTGCGGGGTGCGGCCTCGTGATCAGCGAGGACGCGCGGGAGAAGGAGAAACTCGGCGGTAAGGGGGGAAAGGGGCTGGCCAAGGTCAAGTGCCCGAAGTGCCAGCAGAAGTTCGGGGAACAGCCGATCCATTCGCTGAAACAGACCGCCGGCCACCCGTCGCTGGCCGGCGAAGAGCCCGCGCCGGCGGCCGAGGCCTCGAAGCCTGCCTGAACGAAGCAACCGCGGCCTCCCCGGCGGGGAGGCCGCGGTTGTGAGCGTTTCACGATTGCCGCGTCAGCGGCCCTGAAGCGACTGCGCCAGTGTTCGCGCAAACACGGCGAACTTCACAATCGCCTGCACCTGCGAACCCGGCAACTGCAGCTTGGTGTGCACGGCATCGGCTTCCGTGGCTAAAGTAAAGCCGATGTACGACGGGGTCGGGTCATCTCCGGAAATGAGGTCCTGGTCGATCGGAAACGGAAATGCCGGCGTCGCGTCGAGCCCCTTCAGGACGGCCCGCAGGACGCGCTGGACGTCGACCAGCACCAGGACATCCGGCGTCCCCAGCAATTCGCGGCGGTGCTCGGCGGTCGTGTTCGACTTCCCGGCGTCGATCCGCTCCAGTGAGGCCGCCATCGCATCCGGCCCGCCGCCGATCGATTGCACGTACTTGTCGGTCCAGAACGCGTACCGTGTCTGGAACCCGTCCGGACCACCCAGCATGGTGATGAATTCCTCAATCTGCGCGCCGAACGGATTGGCGTTGGGATCGATGCTGATCTGGACGGAATGGACGTCGACCTTGTGGTCACCGATCGTTTCGGCTTCGGCCTCGTAATTGGCTTCGACCTGCAGGCCCGATGCGTCCTCGACGTTCATCAGGGCCGCGGATTCACGTGCAAATTCGCGGATCTTGTCGACCGGTGCGGCCTCGATGATCCCCACCGAGCGGACCAGCCCGCTCTCCGCCTCCCCCAGGCTGAAATCAAAGGCGACACTCCGGTATTTGACCTCCGCCAGCGCCTTCTGCAACGACTCGAGCTTGCGCTGCGTCTCCGGGTCCGTTTGCGGCGCGGCAGCAGCCGCGGCGTTCATGAGTTGCTCTGCTCCGCCAAACAGGTTCCCGTTGAGTCCGATGTACAGCAGGGAATCCGCGGGCAACTGCGAAATGGTCGCCAGTTTGTTGCCTTCGTGGGCTTCCAGTTCCTTTGCCGTATCCGAATCGGGGCGGAAATCGAGGTAGGATTCAACGTTGACGCCCGCCGGGTTGAAGGTCAGCGCGAGCGTCAATGACCGGGAGTCCTTCAGAAACGCCTGCGACCCCTCGGCCACGTCGGCCAGATTCTCGGTGGGCAGGCCCGGGACGCCTGCCGGGCCGGCGGCCAGTTGTTCACCGGCCGCTTCAATCTGCCTGCGGTAGGTCTGCGTCAGGTGGTCGGCATTGATGAAGACCGACAGGTCTCCGGCGTCGAACACTTTGCGCGCCTGTTCACTGATTTCCGACTCGATCGACGCCTCGCGGGCCGGCTTGCCGGATTTGATCCGCTCCACGGCGTCGGCCTGCTCGCTGTAGAAGACCCAGCCATCGTTCGAGTAGCGCGTCAGTTTCTTCGGAAGCGCGCCTTCCAGGGCGGCAGTGTCGTTGGAGGGGATGGCGAACAGCACTTCCGGATCGGCGTCCTCATGCGCAAAGACCGCAACATACCAGTCCTGTTTCTGGTCCACTCCCGCCAGCGTCGGGTTGGAAATGGCCAGCCCGATCACCGCCGACTGCAACCGCACCTGATCGCCGATTCCCGGCTGCACCTGGTTGACGAAGTCGGCCAGCTTGTCGATGGTCGCC
>CAZWGW010000680.1:0-1969 GCA_964633565.1 uncultured Planctomycetaceae bacterium | reverse complement strand
CCAGCGTCGGGTTGGAAATCGTGATTCCCAGAAACGGCGCAAAATTGCGGACCTGATCGCCGTAGGCGGGATCGACTGCGGCGGCCGTGGCGGCGGCTTTCTCGACCGTCTGCTGCAGTCCCTTCAGCCGGATGACCACGTCGGCATCGGAGGCGAACAGGGACAGCGGCGAGTCGGCGGCTCGCGCGCTGCCGCAGATGATGAACAGGAGAGCAACGGTCGACAACTTGAGGCGGGTCATACAGGCGGTTCCATCGGAAAGTGAGGCCGTAACGGGGAGCAGCGACGCGAGACTTCGGCGGCCACGGAGTCCGGCGCACAGGGGATGTTGTCGCGCACCGCGGGCGTTGTGTCAATGGGGCTTGACATGCTCCTACTCCGGTAGTAGATTCTCCCACCGGAGTAGGAGACTCAACTCGGGCTGACCCGGAAGGAGCGACATGGCCCGCACGCACCGACTGGCGGACCTGCAACTCGCCATCATGCAGGTGCTCTGGGACCGCGGCGAAGCGACGGTGGGGGACGTGCGCGACGCCCTTGCGCCCCGGCGGCGGCTGGCCTACACCACCGTCGGCACGATGCTCTCCAAGCTGGAGGCGCAGGGGCACGTGGCCCACCGTGCGGAGGGGCGGGTCAACGTCTATCGGCCGCTGCTTGCCCGCGACCAGGTGAATCGTTCGACGGTGTCGGACCTGGCGCAGCGGCTGTTCCAGGGGGACGTCGCCGAGATGATGTGCCACCTCCTCGACGGTTGCGAAGTTTCCCCCGAGGAACTGGCGCGGTTGAAACGGCTGATCAGGGACAAGGAACGGGAGCTGCGCGATGTGGAATGAATCGCCGTCCGCCGCGATGCAATTTGTCATCATCATCGGCGTCTACCTGCTGCATTCCACGCTTTCCTTGGGCGGCGTCTGGGGGCTGCTCAAGCTGGTGCGCGTGCGGAGTTTCGCGCTGCAGGGGCGGTTGTGGAAGGGGGCGGCGATTGTACCCCTGGTCACGGCACCGCTGCAGCAGATGGAATGGCTGCCACGTCCGGACTTGCTCAGTTGGACTGTCCATCATCCGACGAGCAGCCAAACCGTGAATCCCGAGCCGGCCCGCCCCGACGCGACAACACACCCACCGATCATCGACGTCGTCGAACCGTCATCGCGTTACGCAAATGAGGATCGAGAGCTTCCCGGGAGCGCGGTTGTCCCATTGGCTTCCCATTCTGTTCCGGGACTCGCGGCCCCATTTGGCGACACGACTGATACCAGGGCTGGAGTGCCCCCCGTCGTGCTCACGCTGAAGGAAGCCGAAGTCAATGCAGTCCCTGCGCCGGCTACTGGTGTTTTGCCGCAGGTCGCATCGGAGCAATCGCTGGAACGATCTTCAGTGTCGAGCGCCGTGCCGCGTTGGAGAAGCGCGGTGTGGGCAAGACTCCTGACCTGGGTCATTGCGGCTGTGGCCGGAATCGGACTGATGCGACTGGCGATCCTGGCGGTCGCGCTGCAGCGGCGGTTCCGTCGCGCCGCGCCCGTGAAGTCCGGCCCCGTGCGCGAGTGCCTCGATGAACTGCTCCTGCGAAGAGGGCTTCGTCGCCCGGTGCGATTGCTCCACAGTGCTGATTTGAGTGAACCTGCGGCGTTCGGCCTGTGAAACTGGTCGATCGACGGAACAGACTCCCAAAAGACACTGCACTGTATTCAGGAGGCCCAGGTTTACGCATTGCCCAACTTCGCTCCCGAGGCCGGTGACGAAGTCCCGATCTGCCTTGAGCTGGTGTCAAGCGATGCCCGACGATTGATCTCATTGCGCGGCAAGGGACGGTTCATTCTGACCGTGGTGCATTCGGCCGGATGGCCCGTGTACGTCGCGGCGGACCCTGTGCAGCCTGTCCCCAAAGCGGAAAACAGCACCGAGATTGAGTTGGCCTCGCTCTTGCAGCGGCTGTATCCGCAGGCGTCGATCGAGGTCATCTCCGTCC
>CAZWGW010000679.1:0-4389 GCA_964633565.1 uncultured Planctomycetaceae bacterium | reverse complement strand
GTCGACGTCGATCGAGAACGTCGAAGTGGGATTCGTCTGTGCGGCGAGGAAGTCGTTTTCGACGATGGCGTCGTAGGCTTCGGTGTTGAATTCGGCGTCGGCGCGGGCGCCATAGCCCTGCATGGCGACTGGATCTGCGCCTGCGGCGCCCCTCTTGGCCATTTCGTAGTTGGCGCCTGGCATCGATTCGGCCATAGACGTGGCCGATGTGGCAGAGGGCATGCGGCGGGCGGACTCAGGGGCATCGGGTGCCTGAGAGCCAACACCGCAGCCGGCGGTGATGAATGCGGACAGGGAAGCAACGACAATGAATTGATGTGCGCGGCGCATGGCAATCCCTTTGAAAAGAGGCGATGAACGCGTACAGACAGCCCGACCCTCATCTCCGGGCGATTGCCGCGGCAGGAGGGGTGCCGGACCCGGGAGGGGTCCGGTGAATGTGATCCACCGGGTGAGATGCGCGAGGGGGCGGAGAAATTCCCGCAATTCTCAAGAACGCCGCTCAATAGCATCGCCCGAATCACTGGCCTTGCGGAGCGCGACGCCAATGCCGGCCCGTACGCCGGGAGTCAAATTCCCGGTTCGTCGAGGGCAGTCACCTGGTGTCGTCTGCGAGTGTAATTACGAGCCGCTTGCCGACCGCCGCAGCGTACCTCGCGAGAGTATCGAACGTCGGGTTGTCGCGCCGCCCGTTCTCCAGCTTCGAGATTGCCGAACGATCCATCCCGGTCCGTTCTCGAACGTCCGCCAGGCTCATGCCCTGTGATTCCCGTGCCTGCTTCAACTGATCCAGAACGCGCGCCATCTCCAACTCGGCGCGATGCTCAGCAAGAATGAGCGGCATCTCCTCGTCCAGCTTGGCGCGCAGAGCGCGGTACTTCCGTGCCTCCGCAGCGGTCAGTCGGCGGCCACGACTCACGTGCTTGATCTGCTTGCGTTTGACTCGACCGTCAGCAAATCGGGGTTTTGTCGTCTTCATCAGTCATGCGCTCATACTTCGTATGCCGTCACGGGATAGATCAGACGTCGTAAATTTCCAATAACTGCGGCACCACCGGCTCCACATCGCACAGGTCCCGCAGCACCCCCGACAGCGCCTGCGCCGCATCCGGCTCGCCGTGCACCAGGAACGCCTGCCCGATGTGGCTGTCCGCCGACATCCGCTCGAACCACCACTTGAAGTCGTGGACGTCGGCGTGCGCCGACAGTCCCTCCAGCTTTTCGACCTTCGCCTTGAGCGGGTATTCGCGGTCAAAGATCCGCACGTACGGCCGGCCGTCGGCGATCTGCCGGCCGAGGGTGTGCGGCGCCTGGTAGCCGATGAGCACCACCGTGTTCCGCGCGTCCCCCACGCCGTGCTTCAAGTGGTGCACGATGCGGCCGCTCTCGCACATGCCGCTGGCGGAGATGATCACGCACGTCCCGGTCATTTTGTTCAGGGCCATCGACTGCTGCTGCGACTCGGTGTACGTCAGTGTTTCGAAGCCGAACGGGTCCCGGTCATGCCTGATCGTACGCTTCACGTCCTCGTCCATGATGCGGTCGTATCGGCGGAAGACTTTCGTCAGTCGCGTGGCGAGCGGGCTGTCGACATAGATCGGGATGCGCGGCAGCCGGCGTTCGTTGAACAATTCGTTGAGGTAATACACGACCTGTTGCGTCCGCCCCAGGCTGAAGGCGGGGATGATGACGCGGCCGTTGACCGCAACCGCCCCGTCGATGATCCGCAGCAGATCGCGTTTGATATCGTCGGCCGGCGGATGCACGCGGTTGCCGTAGGTCGACTCGGTGATCAGCACGTCGCACCCCTGGACCGGCTCGGGGTCGACGAGGATCGGAATGTCCCGCCGGCCGAGGTCGCCGGTGAAGACAACGCGCTTCACTTCCCCCGCGTCGCGGATCTCCATTTCGGTGATCGCCGCGCCGAGGATGTGCCCGGCCGGATGGAACCGCAGCCGGAAATCGGGGGCCAGTTCGTGCCATTCGTGGAAGTGCAGCGGCTGGACGAGCCGCATCAGGCTGTCGACGTCGTCGGGCGTGTAGAGCGGCTCGACCGGCGGGTGGCCGGGCTTCAACCTGCGCGACAGGTATTTCGCGTCTTCCAGTTGGATCTTGGCCGCGTCCAGCAGCATCAGTTCGGCCACGTCGGCCGTCGCGTCGGTGCAGAACAGCGGCCCGCGAAACCCCTGGGCGTACAGCCGCGGCAGGTTGCCGCAGTGGTCGATGTGCGCGTGTGAGAGGATGACGCCGTCGAGGTCCTTCGGCCGGCAGTGAAAGGTCTCATTCTTGCGCCGGGACTCCGCGCGCGGCCCCTGGAACAGGCCGCAGTCCAGCAGCACGCGGAGGTCCTTCGTCTCGATGAGGTGCTGGCTGCCGGTGACTTCACCCGCGGCGCCGAGGAAGGTGATCTTCATCGTCTGCGTTTCCAGGGTTGGATTTGCTCAAATTTCCGGCGCTCTCCGTACCAAGTCAAGGTGAGGAGATGAGGGGATAATGGGATGAGGGGACTCTCCGTCCGGGTTTGTCTCCTTATCGCATCATCTCCTGATCCCCTCATCGCGAGCTGACTGGTCCGATCGCAATCGCCGCCCACGCGCGCCCGGGTGCATACCGCTTGACCCGCCGCCAAACCCGGCCAATGATTGTACTGAACAAATCCATCTTTCCCGATGGACCCGTTCCTGATATGTCACCCGCACACAGACGGCCCGGAACAACCCGTCGCTCGCCCGAACAGGAGTCGCCTTTGTTGACCCGGTGAAGCGGAGATGCGCATGCTGCCCGTCCTGACAGGCGCCGAACAGTTGAAACGGCTGTTTGCCGGTTACACCGAGCAGACGTTCCAGTCGAAGTTCGGGATCGCGGACCCGCCGCTCGTCGACTACCTCTCGGACATGCTCGTCCGGTTCGTGCGGATCGAGGCGATCTTCAGGGTGCGGGACATTATCGGCCGGCGGCTGGAGGAAGTGGCCGACATGCTCCTGGAGGCCGATCAGCGCGAGGCCCATCCCCAGCGCGAGATTCACCGGCACATCGGCGACTTTACGCTCTTCTGGACGGGCGTGTATCCCGAATCGCTCAAGCGGCTCCGCTCGCCGGAGCGCAAGGACGCGCTGCTCGATTACCAGCAGCAGGGGAAGCGCTCGTACTACATTGCCAGCACCTTCGCGGACGAGCCGTACTGCGACGAAGCCCCCGTACTGCGGCGGCTGAGCGACCAGTTCGAACTCTGCTCCAACGGCCTGCGGCAGGTGCGCAAGGAGTGGGAGCGGCTCCCGCGCGACGCGGCACGGGCGTGGACCCCCGAGCAGAACTGACGTCTGCGCGGACTCAGGTCCGGCTGTGCGGGCTGCAGCGCATCTGCCTGTTGTGACGTTGCGCCCGCCGACTGGCGTGCCGTTCCGGGTGGAACGACTGTAGGCATGATTCCCTGCGGAGTCTCCTCGCGACGGGACTTTTCTGCCGCCCGACCAGATCTTGTCCGGCCGGCAACGATTGCGCGCCGATTCGGCATTAGTCTCTTTCCGCCGCTCTCGAAAGCGCTGTTGATGAACGCCGAATCGCTCCCCCTGCAACTTGATCTCATTGACGAACTCCGTCTCCGCCGCTGGGCGCGGCTGCATTATGCGGCTGTCGACCAGCGCAACCCCCGCTGGCATCGCGTGATCCTGGACGAGATGCGTCTCAAGGACGACGAACTGGAATTGCAGGGGAGCGACTCCATCGGCCGGCGTTATGTGCCCATCGCACCGGAAATCCCGGACGTGCATGCGTCTCATCCGGTCGCGCCGCCGCGGTTCCTGGCGTCGCCGGGGCGTGTGAGCGAGTTCCATTACACGTGATGCAGGACGGACTTCCAGGTCCGTCCGCGCGACGAATCAGACTCATCGAGTCAAGTTGCATCGACGCGTGCAACGGGCAGACGGTCCGTTCACGCCAATCGAACGGCAATCAGTTCTCTAACTTCGGCAATTGGGCGTATGACACACAACAGGACGGACCTGGAAGTCCGTCCTGCGGTGCAATCCAGCCCGATGTGCTTTCAGCGATGACTCGCGGCCCGGTATAGTCCGCGTGTACGGATCACGCGCACCGAGCCGCCGTCATGCAGAACGCCGAAGTCGCCCGCTACTTTGAGGAACTGGCCGATCTGCTGGAGATCGACGGGGCCAATCCGTTCCGGGTCCGCGCGTATCGCAATGCCGCCCGGACGATCACCGACCTGACGGAGTCGGTCGCCACGCTCGCGGGGCAGGGGACCGCCGCGCTCACCGAACTGCCCGGCATCGGCGACGATCTGGCGAAGAAGATCGTGACGATCGTCGAGACGGAGAAGCTCCCGCAACTGGATGAACTGCGGCAGAAGGTCCCCCAGGGCGTCGTCGAGAT
>CAZWGW010000678.1:3837-4392 GCA_964633565.1 uncultured Planctomycetaceae bacterium | reverse complement strand
AGTGCCGCCAGCACGCGCCCCACCTGGCTGTCCACGAAGCTGGTCGACGCCAGATACGCCCGCACCAGCGGCTTCCACTGTCCCTCCGCCCGCAGCCAGGAGAGCCGCGGCTCCGGCAGCTTCCAGTACAGGTACCACGAAAACTCCGGCACGTCGTCCCGGTCACTCTTCAGATACGGTGGCAGCAGCACCTTGTCTTCCGGATACAGGTCGAACCACTTCTGCGATGCGAACAGCGGCACGTGCGGGAGCCGGAAACCGACCGCAATGAAGAATGGTCGGTCCGTCGGGGCGCTGCGGATCTGTTCGATCCCCGCGTCGGCGATCTGCCAGTCCGCCTGCTGATGGTCATCGGGGGGAAAGACGCCCCAGTCCATCAGTGGATGATCGTCCGGCGGATGCACGAACTTCTGCGGCGGCCGCGGCATTCCCGGGGCAGGGCCCCAGACGTCGAACTCCCGCCCCCGGAGTTTCGGCGGGATGGCCCCGTCGTGAAAGACCTTCCCGCAGCCGAACGTGAAGTAACCGTGCTGATGAAAATGCTGCGGCAGCGTC
>CAZWGW010000678.1:0-3827 GCA_964633565.1 uncultured Planctomycetaceae bacterium | reverse complement strand
ACGAGTAGACGCCGGTCGTCGACGGCCGCAAGCCCGTCAGCAGGCTCGTCCGCGAGGGATTGCACAGCGGCGACTGGCAGTGGGCATTCCGGAACAGCGTGCCGCGCGCCGCCAGCGCGTCCATGTTGGGCGTCTGCACCTGGGGATGTCCTCCCAGGCAACCGATCCAGTCGTTCAGATCGTCGATGGCGATCATCAGGACGTTGGGGTGTTTATTTCCTTGGTCGTCGGCAATCGCGAGAGTCGGAATGACTGCGGCGATGAAGGCAAAGATCAGACAACTGATTCGATGCATGGGTGCGATGCGGTGTTTCATGTTGCGCTCAGTGCGAATGGTCGTGAAGCCCTCGTAACCCGAAGCGTCAGCGAGGGGCTGCGTTGCGTCGACGTCCGATCTCTTGCCTGACGCTCCAAGTGATGACGTTGTTCCCCGCAAAAGCACACAGCGCAAAATCAAAAAGCGTCGGCGAGGGAATTGGACGATGGTACGACTCAGCCCCTCACTGACGCTTCGGGTTACGATTAAACCTGCCTCACGGCAGGATCGGTGCCACCGCAGGGCCGTCTTTTTCGCTCAGTGGGTACTGTGCGTGATGCTGCTCCAGCTCCGCGATAAGCTCCTTCATCATCCGCCGCAACTGGTCCGGCTTCGTTGACGCCAGGTTTGTCGACTCGAACGGGTCCGTAGCCAGGTTGTAGAGCTGGTAGTGCGTCCCCTCCGAACCTTCGTACGGATGGTAGTGGTAGATCACTTTCCAATCGCCACTGCGGTAAACCGAAAAGTAGTTGCTGCGGTGCGGCGCGTGGGGATAGTGCATCAGGAATTTCTGTTCGCGCTGGGGATCCGAACGACCTGTCAGCAGCGTGTCGAGGCGTGACCCGTCGAGCGGATGCCCCGCCGGATTCTCGACGCCCACCAGACCGAGGATCGTCGGAAACAGGTCGTAGATGGCAGCCGTCTGGCTCTGGATCGCCCCCACTTCGATCGGCAGCCGCTTTTGATGCGGATTGCCGGCATCCTGCTGGGCCCATGCCGCAATGAAGGGCACGCGCATGCCCCCTTCGTAATGTGATCCCTTTTTGCCGCGCAGCGGCGCCGCACAGGCGACCGCGTGCTCATGCCCCAGCGGCGCGTCGGACCCGTTGTCCCCCAGGAAGAAGATCAGCGTGTTCTTCGCCACTCCCAGCGACTCGATGTGATCGAGCACGTCGCCCAGCGACTTGTCCATCCCCTCAATCAGCGTCGCGAACGCCTGTGCGGGCGCCGGCTTGCCCGAATCGACGTAATGCTCGGCGAAGCGCGGGTCGGACTCAAACGGCGCGTGCACCGCGTAGTGGGCGAAGTAGAGGTAGAACGGCTTGCCTGCCTCCACGGCCTCATTCACCCGGCGATTTGCTTCGATTGTCAGTGCCTCGGTCAGAAACGTCTCCGTGCCGTGGTACTTTTCCAGATTCGGCACGGCGCTCGATTCTCGCTTCGTCCCCAAGCCATAGTTCTTCATGCCGTAGTAACTGCCGGGCGAGCCGAACGACGCTCCACCCACGTTGACGTCGAATCCCAGATTGAGCGGCTCCGCACCCGGCGACACGCGGTTGCCGAAGTGCCCTTTCCCGACGTGAATCGTGCGGTACCCGGCCGACTCCAGCAGCCGCGCCAGCGTGACGTCTTCGGAACCGAGCCCCTCCCAGTCCCAGTCGGGCGGCCCGAGCGGGCCGCTGTTGTTCTGGTCGGGATTGATCCAGTTCGTCACATGGTGCCGCGCGGAGGTCTGCCCCGTCATGATTCCGACCCGCGTCGGCGAGCAGACGCTCATCGCATAGAAGTTGTTGAATCGAATCCCCCGCGCGGCGAGCCGTTCCATATTCGGCGTGCGATGGTAGTCGTTGAGTGGGTACCGCTTCGGCTGCCCCGATTCGTCGGTCAGGAACGGCAGCGACGTATCCATCACCCCCATGTCGTCGACGAGGAAGACGACGATGTTCGGCTGGTCGGGCTGTTCGGCGGCAGAACTGCACAGCGCCGGACCAGTGATGAGCACAGCGGAGAGAGTCAGCGTGAGTTTCATGGAGCGCGCTCCGATGCTGGGACGGTGTTCCGTTGGGAGTCGACGGCCCAGCATCGGCGGGAAATCGCTGGAAATCAAGGGGAGGCCGCGGCCGACGCCTCGCGCAGTTTGGTCTGCCGGAGGATCTGCGTGACGTCTCTCATGGCGACGCTCAGGGTGCGGCGCGGGCCGGACGGGGGCAAACAGGCTACTCCGCGGCCGCCAGGAACTCGAATCGTGGCACCGTGACGCCATGGACTTCAACCGTCTCGAGAAACATCGTCAGCGGTCGCACCCATTCGAACGCGCGGGGAAGTATCTCCCCGGCGGGCACTTGCCGATTGCCGGCGGTTCCGACGTCTTCACCCTGTCGCTGAGCCCCAAATCGTTCGGCTGTGTGTACTGGTGGTTTCACGAATCGGAAGATGTGGATGACGATGGGAACTTCCTCGAATCGGCCGGCCACTTGCTCGCCGGTTCGTTCGATGAATTCCTGACGCGCATTGCCCTGCTGCACGGCGACGGCGGGAAAATCGAAGACGAACCGGCAGCACGCCGCGTCGCAGCAAAAAAGCGACCAGCCATCCGGCAGTTGGTCGCACTCGTCAAACACGAACATACGCCGGAGAAAGTCAAGGAGATCGAACAGGTCGTCGGAGAGTTGGGTGATCTGAGCGGAATCCAGGACGGCGAGTGGCCATTCATCAACATCGACAGTCCGCGCGTACTGCGGTGTCTGCTGGATGCCGGCCTGAATCGGGAGATGACCGATGCCGATCAGCATTCACTCCTCTGGCAATGTGCCGGGAACGATGAGTGCGTCGACCTGTTGCTCGAACGGGGAGCGAGGGTCGACCGTCGCAGCGGAGGTGACTTTGAAACGGCCCTGATGCGTGCGATTTACCTCGAAGCCATTCCCGCCGTGATGCGACTCCTGCAGGCGGGGGCCAATCCGACCTTGCGACTGGAGCGGCCCGCGAGACACAAACTGCTCCGCAATGAGAATCTGCGGAAGCTGATCGAGCAGGCTCGCGCCGAGTGGCGAGAGAACAAGGGAAAGAGAGAATCGGCAGCGACTCGACCGCAGGCTGCTGCGTCCGGGAACAAGAAGCAGGGGCCGAAACCGACAATCGAACGTCTGTTGGGCCTGCTGAAGCACGATTACTTCTACGAGGGGTTCGACGGGTTCGACGAAATCGGGGAACTCATCACGAAGTTGGGGGACCTCAGCGGAATCCAGGACGGCCAGTGGCCGGACATCGATCGGTTCGAAGACCCCCGCTTGTTGAGGTCGTTGCTGGACGCCGGCTTGAATCCGGAGATCACGGACGGCAGCGGGAGTTCGCTGCTTCGTCAATGTGTGGGCAACCTGGAGTGTATCGATCTGCTGCTCGAACGGGGTGTGGCAGTCGATCGGCGGAGCGGTCGCGATCATGAGACAGCCCTGATGCGAGCCACCTATAAGGGAGACGAGGAGTGCGTCGATCGGTTGTTGGCTGCCGGGGCGGATCCCACGCTGGAATTCGGCTCCTTTGCCAGAATGATGCTGAGCATGGACAGGCAGATGACGGCGATCATTGAGGCCGCACGCGAGAATTGGAACCGGGACAAGGGAACGAGGATAGGTTCAACGGAGCCTGAGGCGACGAATTCGAAGTGAGCCATTCGATTCCTCGGTTTTTCCACGGGCGACAAACCTGGCGAAATTGACCCGAGGGCGGCCGCCTCTATTGAGTTTCGCAAAACGTAGTGACAACTATGTCTTCAGAAGAGTCCACTGTG
>CAZWGW010000677.1:0-4403 GCA_964633565.1 uncultured Planctomycetaceae bacterium | reverse complement strand
TGGAGGTCGTGCATCGCGCTTTGAGCACCATCGCAACTCAAGAGTCGCGCGCCGGTCGCATCGAATGCGACATGGTCCCCCTGGATCGCGGCCAGCGTCTGCTGCAGGTCCTGTGTCTGAGAATTCCAGATTTCCACGAGCCGGAACGTGCGCCCGGCGACGAGCGTCGCACCGTCGCCGGCGAAGCTCAGGCTGTTGACGCGGCCGCGCGGAGTATTGGCAGGCGCGCCGCCCGCAAACGGCCGCCACAAGGCGAGGGCGCCCACAAGGCACACGACGGAAACGACCCCTGCTGCCGCCACCGCCAGCCGCTTCGGCTCCAGTCCGAACAACCGGCCCAGCGCGTCGGCGCGGCGCGACCACGATTCGCGCGACACCCTGCTGCGCCGGGAGCGTGATGCCTTTGCGTCCGATTTGCGGAGTTCGGCTTCCGACCGCGAATCGCCAAGTTCCTGCAGGGCCTTGAGCGCGGCGCGGCGGACCATGTCGTCGGTGTCGGCGACGAGCGGCTCCAACTGCGGAATGTGCTCTTTTTTCCCGGCACGCCCGATGACGCCGGCGGCCTGATAGCGGACCTGCGATGCCGGGTCACGCAAGCGATCTGCGACCATTTCCAGCGCTTCGGAACCGCCGATTTCCCCCAAGGCGATGACTGCCTTGATCCGCACCGGGTCGGTCTGCTGCAGCGCACAGTTGAGCGCCGAGACCGCGCCGGGATCCTGCAAGTCGCCGAGCGCCTTGGCGGCGGCCGCCAACACGAGCGGCGAGCGTTCCTTGTCGAACACGTCCGAGAGTGGACCGAGCGCGGACCGGTCGCCGATCTGTCCCAGCGCCTCGGCGGCCCGCGCGCGGACGCGGTCGGAGCGGTGCCCGAGCAGGTCGATCAGCGGCAGCACGGCCCGGTCGTCCTTCAGCCGCCGCAGCGCGTCGATCAGTTTCGTCGCGAGTTGCTCGTCACCGTTCAGACGCGCTGCGACGTCGAGCTTCTGCAGCAGGATCGGCACGGCCGTGTGGTCGCCCAACCGCGCGACGGCCTCGCACGCCTCCAACTCCAGTCCCGAGTCGCGGCAGGTCAGCAGCGGCCTCAGCACCTTCAATGCCGACTCGTCGCCGCATTTCCCGAGGGCCTGAATCACGAGCAACCGCACGTCGCGGTCCGGGTCGTGGATGGCGCGGATCAGGAACGGGGCCAGGCGATTGTCGGGCATCCGGGCCAGCCCGGCCGCCGCCGCGCCCCGGACCGCTCCCTCGGTGTCGCTCAGTGCGGCGGCGAGCGGGCGGAGGACCGACGGCTGCTCAAAGGCGCTCAGTGCTTCGATGACCAGGCGGCGCAGCGCCGGGTCCGCGTCTTTGGCCAGTTTCGACAGGAGCGGGATCGAGCGCGTGTCCTTGATTCGGCCCAGCGCTTCAACCGCGGGCGACCGCAGCAGTTCCTCCGCATCCCCCTGCAACAGGGTGTGCAGCGCGGGGAGGGCCGTCGCGCCGATGCCCGCCAGTGAATCGATTGCCCGTACCCGCTGCTCCGGCAGAAGCGCGGCAACAGCCGCGAGCGGCGTCACAGCGCGCGGGTCGGCCAGATTACCAAGCGCGGCCAGTGCGGCGGGTGTCAACTGGTCGTCGTGCTCCGGCAGCAGGTTGAGCAGCGGCTCGAAGGCGGCTGATTCCCGCAGGTCCCCAAGGGCGCGAATTGCCTGCGCCCGGCGGACCAGAGGCAGCCGGTCGAGGCACTCCAGCAGCGTCTGGCCGGCGCGCGCATCACCGGAATCCACAAGGCGGGCGATGGCTCCCCCCATCGACTCCAGTTGCGCGACGGTGAGCGGCGCTCCGGCCTCGATCGTCAGACACTGCGCAAGCTTTCGGAACTCGCGACTCTTCAATGTCTGCTGCCGTTCGGGACCGGCGGACTTCGGCGGCGTCGCCTTCAGTGCCGCCTGAACCACCGCCTCCAGACGAGCCCGCACCTCGTGGCGACTCATTCCCGGCCCATCCACTCCACTGGCAGTGTTCCCTCCAGGAATGATGACCGGAGTCCCACAGGTCGGGCACTTGATGCGCTTGCCGGCCAGGGATTTGGGAGCGCTGATCGAGCGGCTGCACTTGCCGCACTCCGTCACCGCGCGATCTGGATCGGGGGGTTCCGCGGCCGGCTCCGGCACCGGCGGCGGGTCCTGCTGTGCCTTGGGTTTGTAATGGGGTCCGTGCCCATTGCCGTTGACCGTGGCCAGGCCGTGTTCGCCCTGCGCGTGCACGGCGTCGCTGACGGGTGCGCGCCTTGGTCGCGGCCCGGTATCGGTCGAAAGGACAATCTCCGAACTGGAGAGCATCGCCTCCAGATCAAACGTGCCGAAGTTCGCGACAGGACCAGCAACCAGGTCCGTGTCGTCCGGAAAGTTGTTCATGAGGGGCGCAGCATCACCGCGCACGGCCCCACACTGGCGGCACCGCGCCATGGCGGGCTGCATGTCCGCGCCACAACTTTGACATCCTTCGCTGCTGCCGACCGCAGTGGTCATACGCAGGATCACTTTCCGTTCCAGCCAGTTGCGGGGCCATTCGCCGGGGTGCCCAGGCGAACGACACTGCACAACCCCGCTGGCCCCTGCAGACGCAAAAGACCCGGAAGCCGGGAGGATACCGTCCTCCCGGCCTCCGGTTGGAAACATCGTCGCTGCCGCCAAAAACCTGCGGGCATCGATTACTCAAACTTGCCCTTGGTCGTCGAACCCTTCGCGATGAGCGGTCCGCTGTACACTTCGAACGGCTCCAGTTCGACCTGGTTCGTCAGGTAACCGTCATTCTCGTCGGCCTGCGACGGATCGATCGGGAAACCGGGGTTCAGGAAGCCGTCCCGGTTCTTGTCCTCGACGGACTTGACGCTGCCGTCGGCCATCAGCAGGTTGACGGAGGCCTTGTTGCCGCCGCCGTGCACGGCCAGCCAGTCGCGGCTGTCCTGGAGCCAGAGCAGACCGTCGGCCCCGCCGTGTGTGGAGTTGCCGCCGTTGCCGGCGCCGGTCGAAAGGAGCGCCGGGTTGTTCGACGTGGGCAGGGTGTCGCCGTCAAACGCCGGCTGGCCGCCGCCGGTGCCGACCACGATAACGGCGTTGTTGCCGGCGCCGCCGACGTTGCCTTTGATCAACGTGATCTTTGTGCCGTTCCAGAACGCGGGACCGTCGTTGAACGATTCCACGAGCCGCTCGCCGGCCGTGTTGAAGCCGGGGATCGTGTTGCTGAGCACCGCCTCATTGGCGTCTCCCGGCGCCGCGCAGCCCATCAGCGGGATGTTGCTGGACGGAATACGGCTGGTCGTGATCATGGAAGTGGTCAGACCACCGACCGCTCCCCCGAGCCCCTTGGCGTCGGAGAAGTCGTCAGTCCCGTCGCCGTTGCTGTCGGTGGCTGCCACGACCGTATCGTTCGTGGCCGTCACATCCAGCTTCAGGTCGGAGCGGACCAGGAACCAGCTCGACGCGTAGTTGGTGCCATAACCCTGCTCCAGCAGAGCACGCACGTCGGCAATGCGGGCCACGCTGCCGGGCGTATTGCCGCCGGTGCCAAAATCGACACAGGTCCCTTCCGCCAGCCGCCCGACCAGCTCAAACGGGAGCTTGCCGGAACCGGACGTATCGGTGATGGCGAGCAGGTCGTTCAGCTTCTCCGAGCCGGTGAGCGTGTTCGACGGGCAGAGCATCTGCTGCGGCAGCCCGGCGCCGAGGTTGACGATGTCCGCCACCCAACCGTAGGTGTCCGGGCAGCCGTCGCGGGCGTAGTCGTAGGCGCCCGTGCACAACCGGCCCTTGGGATCAGTGTCGGCGTTCGTAAAAAACGCGATACCGAACTGACGCAGATTGTTCTTGCACTGCGTGCTGCGGGCCGCTTCGCGGGCCTTCTGCACGGCCGGAATCAGCAACGCCGCCAGGATGCCGATGATGGCGATCACCACCAGCAGTTCGATCAAAGTAAAACCTCCCCGCGCCGGACTGGGCCGACGGAACTTTGCACGCTTCATTGTGTTCTCCGATTGGACGATGGACTGAACGTTTGATTTGTCTCGGCGACCTGGCCGGATCCCGGTTCGCGTCACCGCGGGCCACAGACGCGGCCCCCCTTCCCTGCACGAATCGAAATGCGTTGTCAGTTACGGCTGCTCGATGCACACCCCCTTTCGGCGTTTTGCGCTTGGTTGACAACGATGTGTTTGCCGGGAACGCGGCCCTGCTGTCTGCATGATGTTTGCCTGCATTGGCCCTCCGTTCGTGGGGAATGCTACGGAGCCCGTATGAAGAACATGTGAACAACATCTGAATTTGCAAAATAAATCGATCGCGATTACTCGCGCCGCTGAATCGCGCCGTTGTTCGCTGTCCAATCTCGCTCACAGCCGCGATCTTCATCAGAACTTCACG
>CAZWGW010000676.1:0-4405 GCA_964633565.1 uncultured Planctomycetaceae bacterium | reverse complement strand
CCAGGTTCCGCGAAGGGATTCCCCAACCACTGTTACGCCGAGCACCTGGACGAATGCCGCGAGCCCCCAGGATGCCCCCAGAATCGACGCGGACGGGGGAAGCGACTCAGACATCAGGCAACGCCCGGACGCGATCAGACAGACGCAGGCGCCGCTCGGGCGCGCGGCCTGGGGGACATCCCTGTGGGGCCCGAGAGGCAGCTCGAAGCCGAGCCTTACACGCACGCACGCGCGAGGCGGGACTACCGGTAGACTACCGGATTCGCAGCCGGCCGATTCTTGGAGTACCGCGAAAACATGGGAAGCGATGCACTTCAGTGATAGTGTTTGCAAAAGGCGGTTCGGTGGCTAGAATGCCGTCAAACACCGAGGAATTTCAGGCTTTTGGCGTCTGAGAAGTCGTTTTTGACATGCATGAGGTCACAGGTTCGAGTCCTGTCGGGCGCATTGGCGCAAACTGGCCGCAGGCCGAGTGGCTTGGGGTCAGGTGGTCGGCAAGAGCGGTTCGCCCCGGACGCCGGGATCCAAATCAATCACTGGCCGCCGATTTCACTGAGCAGTCGCTCGATTGCCAGCGCAACTTTCTCAGGGGTCTCGTAAGTGCCGGCCACAATGGCCGCGCGGATTTCCGCCAGTCGCTCGGCGCGAATCTGCGGGTCACACTGAATGCGGTCCAGCATGCGGGCCGCAGCCGAGAGTTCGACTTCATCCTGCGGCGCCTCCAGTCCGCTGGGACCAGCGGACGACGCCGGCTGGGTCGGGGAGAGATACGCGGGCCGGATTGGGCCCGCCCCGCCGACGGAACCTGTGCTGCTGACATCCATGTTCGTTTCCCCGAAAGATCGGCCAATTCTGCCTGTGGGGGAATGATACCGCAACTCACGCGGGGACGACAACAGCGGTCTGCCTGGCACCGTCTCAGTCCTGCCAGGCCGTCAGCGACGCCTGGATGACCTGTGCCTGACGCTGCCGCGCAATTCGGTCAGCATCAGCCCGGAATTGCCGCAACTGGTCCAGCCCCTTGGCGTAGCAGTCGGTATGGTGCTGCCGCAGGGCCTGCATCGCGAAGTCCTCCGCGGCGGCGAAATCCTGCCGCTGACCTGCGGCCACCGCCAGATTGTACAATGCCGCGTGACTGGCAGGTGTTCGTTCCAGAACGGTGTGCCACAGTTCCTCGGCTTCGTCCCATCGGCCCTGTCGCGCCAGCCGAATGCCGCGCCGGATGTCCCGCCCTCCGGCGGCGTACCACTCGCCCCCGGCGAGACGGACTTCGGCGGTTGCCGGCTGCGGCACCAGGACACTCATGAACTCCCGCACGCAGTCCTGTGACAGCTTCTGGAGCGCCAGGTCGTCCGACTGCCGTGGCGGAATGTCCCAGTTTCGCACAGCGGCTTCGCGCCGGATCTCGCGACTGGCACAGACGTCGCCCGTGCGTGTGTCGACCAACCGTAATGACAGTTCAACCCGAGCGAGACGATCGGATGTGTCGACCCCATATTCGTGGACCTCGCCGAGAATGACGCCGTCAATGCCCGCCTCCTGCGACGCGGCGAGCAATCGTGGCAGGTCGTCGAATTCGTCGTGAGGGAACCCGGTCGTGAGAATCGCCGATCCCAGTTCAGACCGGTCCGCGAGAGAGTAGGTGTCCTCCTCCCACAGCCGCGATTCAAGGAATTCGGCGATTTCGGGTCCGTGCTCCCCGACAAAGGGGACCACTGCCAATCGCTGAACTCCGGTCGCGTCGAGTTCCGCTGGCTGCCAATAGGTGACCCTGGCGGTATGTGCACAGCCGTTGCACAGCACGCAGGCCAGCCAAAGTGCGCGGCCTTGTCGGGACAAGCGCATCGCCAGGCTCAATCTGGGCAAACTGAAGGGAGTTGAGAATCAGGATCGGACCAGGATGCCGCGGCTTATAGGACAGGAATCGGCTTTTGACAACGTGATTCGCGACCTTGTCTTCCGTGCCGACCACAAATCCGCAGTCACCGGAAAGCTGCCGGGCTGTCCGGGCTGTTCCCGGTGGAAACAAACCGATCCCCGCGGGTGAGCGGGTGGCCCCGCAGGAATTCGCTCGCCGCCATCGGTCGCTTTCCGGCCGGCTGCAGCCGCGTGATTTCGAGCAGCCCGTGGCCCGTCCTGACCATGAGCCGCCCCGGGGTTGCATTCAACGGGATCACGTCACCGGGAACTGCGTGTTCCCATGTCGTCGGCGCCACATTGTCTGGATGACGGACATTCAGGATCAGCATCCGCCGGGGCGCGTGTTGCCCCTGGATGAGGAACGAAAACGGCATCGGCCAGGGTTGCATCGCGCGGACCTGGCAGGCGATGTGCGCCGAACTCAGCGACCAGTTGATCAGCCCCTGGTCCTTGGTGATCCTGGGCGCCAGCGTGACCAGGGACGGATCCTGCGACACAGATCGGGCGGTGCCGCGTTCCAACTGCTCGAGCGTGTGCAAGGTCAGCGGCGCGGCAAGTTCCGCGAGCCGCGATTCCAATTCCCCGGATGTTTCGTCGGAGCCGACGTCCGTCTCGACTGTCCCCAGGATGGGGCCTGCGTCGAGTTGGGGCACGATCTGAAAGACGGTGACGCCCGTACGTGTCTCGCCGTTCCAGATCGCATGCTGAATGGGAGCCGCGCCGCGGTATCGGGGCAACAGCGACGCATGGAGGTTGATCGCTCCCAGGCGGGGCAGGGCCAGCAGTTTCGAGGACAGGATCTGGCCGTACGCCGCCACGACGAACAGGTCAGCGTCAAACGACTTGAGATGCTCGAGTGATTCGGCGGAGTTCACCCGCTCCGGTTGCCAGACGGCGACCCGGGCCCCCCGTGCGGTCTCTTTCATGACATTGGCGTGGTCGTGATGGCCGCGGCCAATCCGGTCCGGCTGCGTCACCAGAGCCAGGACCGTGTGGGACGACGCGAGGAGCGCGCGAAACGTCGGCACCGCGAAGCGGCCCGTTCCAAGCATCACCAGTCGCATCGGCACGCAGCGGTCCTCAGTCCGGGGGTGTGAGTAGTCCGGGGGTGTGAGTCGCATCCGTGACGCGCGGCCCGCAGGGCCCCGGCACAACCGGCAAGAGCCACGCACAAGGGTGAAACGAATCAGGGCGAAACGGACCCGGACAGCGCAAGCCGTTCCAGTTCCGTGCGGAGAGTTGCGTCGTCGGCAATCTCGCCGGCGGTCTGACGTTTCTGGTAGGCCGCTTCGAATTCGGCGATCTTCGGCTGCAATTCACGACGGACCGAGTCCTCCAGCCGGTCAAGAAACACGACGCCGTCGACATGGTCGGTTTCGTGCTGCACAACCCGAGCAGCCAGTTCCCTGAGGCGGGCGCGGAACGGCTGACCTTCCAGATCGTACGCTTCGATCACGACTTCCTCGGCTCGACGGACATCGGCATACAGGCTGGGGAGACTCAAGCAGCCCTCTTCTTCGATCACCGACCCTTTGCGGTTGGTGATGACGGGATTGATGAAGACGAGTTCCTCGTCTGGTTCCGCGGCTTCGCCCGAGAGGTTGACGACAAAAAACCGGAACGGCAGAGCGACCTGATTGGCGGCCAGCCCGATCCCCTTCTTCTCGTACATCAGCGCGAACATCGCGCGCACCGTTTTTCGCAGTGCGGCATTGATCTGCTTGACGTCCTGGGATTTCCAGCGCAGGGCGGGGTGGGGATAGTGAACGATTTCCATGCGGCAGGCGGTGAACTTCGTCGGGCGTCGGTGGTCGCAGCAGTGGGTCGGGGGACGGAGTCCAATACCCCGCGATACGTTGCTGAGATTATACGCGGGGCCTGCGCGCAACAACAGGCGCCGGACGACCTGGGGTGCGGCGCCTGCCGGGGACGAGTTCTGGCTTTCTGCCGGTTCGTCCGGATCAGTAGGTCGGGAGGATTTCCATGGGTACCGCCGCCGTGACCGGATAGGCCGGCGCCAGAGCATAGCCGCCGGGAACCGGCACGGCCGCCTGGATTGTGGTGGTCGGATAATAGGCGCTGGTCGGGGCCACGACACCGCTGCCACCGTAGGGGGCATACGGTCCGTAACCACAGGCGCCTCCGGCGCAACCGCCACCCCACGGGTACATGCAGCAGCACCCGGTGGAGGAGGCCGCCACGGCCAGACAAGCCATCAGCAGGGCAAAACGCTTCATGGGAGGGTTCCTTTCCGGGCCGACGAGGCGCGTGTATGCGGACTTGAGTGAGGGGGCAGTGCGCAGGACGGAACGGCCGAAATCCCGGTTGAATTCACCAGGAGCAACAGCGACCGTCTGAATGGGAAGGAGTTGTGAGAGCTGCAGGGGACGTGGACTGGTCCCGCTTCGCGCCCGTCACGAGCACGAATCGGGGGCGGGACAATATTTCACGCCGTAGGACTTGTGCCGGATGATGGCGAAGATGA
>CAZWGW010000675.1:0-4420 GCA_964633565.1 uncultured Planctomycetaceae bacterium | reverse complement strand
AGATCGGACGTCGACGCGACTCAGCCCCTCGCTTACGCTGCGGGTTACGATGATGCGACATTCGGGGGCAGCGAGCGGGTTTCCTGAGCACAACCGGCGGGCTGGCTTGAGCTTAAGGCCGTGATTTGCGGTCCGGTTATAGCGGTTGTGCGGCGGAAACAGCGGCAACGTGTTTCCTGACAGCTTTCTGCGGTCTGTACCGATCTACCGATCTGTACACGTTCATTGGAACGCGCTCGTTCCGACGATCGTGCGCCGCGTGTGTCCCGTGGCGGGAGTGCGACTCGCGCGGGGTGCGCGGCCCGCATCGACGGAGCACGATTGCCCCTCGGTAACGTTAACACCAAGGACGCCGGGTGCTCACGGCGTCGGATCAGGGAGTGACACGATGCCACGACTTGCAACGACAGCCTGGATCCTGGCCGCTGTCGGCCTGGTATGGAATGCGCGTGTGTCGGCCGCCGAGCCGGTCTCGGTGATCAATGCCGACGCCGTCTTCGGATCGACGCAGCAGAACTGGGTCCGCCCGGTCAGCTACAACGCCTGCGCGCCCGGCGCGTGCGACGCCGGCGGCGCCTGCGGCACGAGCTGCGGCTGCAACGACGGCGGCTGCGGCCTGTGCGGCGGCGGATTGTGCGGCGGTGAACTGGGCGACCCGTGGACCCTTTCCTCACTGTTCGGCGAGGACCCGTGCTTCACGCTCGGCGGCTGGGCCCAGGTCGGCTACCACAACAAGTCCGACGGGATCTTCAATACCTATCCTCACCACGTTCAACTGCAGCAGGGATACCTGTACCTCGAGAAAGCCACCGACGGCGCCGACGGCCTCGACATCGGCGGCCGCGCGGATGTGGTCTATGGCACCGACGGCCCGAACACGCAGGCGTTCGGCAACAGCTTCGGCAACTGGGACTTCAGCGAAGACTTCCAGCACACGCCGTACGGCTGGGCCATCCCGCAGCTTTACGCCGAAATCGCCTACCATGACTGGAAGGTCAAGGCCGGCCACTTTTACACGCCGATGGGCTACCAGGTCGTGCCGGCCACCGGCAACTTCTTCTACAGCATTCCGTTCACCTTCAACTTCAGCGAGCCGTTCACCCACACCGGTGCTTTGGCGACCTACAGCGCCAGTGACGACGTCACGCTGTACGGCGGCTGGACGCTCGGCATGGATACGGGTTTCGACCAGCTCAACGGCGGCAACAGCTTCCTTGGCGGGGCCAGCGTCAAGCTGCTGGACAACGTGACCGCCACGTACCTGACCTGCGTCGGCAACCTGGGCTGGCTCGGTGAAGGCTACATGCACGCGATCGTCGTGGACTGGATCATTAACGACAAGTGGGAGTACGTGATCCAGAGCGACCTCAATCACACCAACGTCGATCCGTTCGGTGTCACGGACGGTTACAACACGATCGGCGTCAACCAGTACCTGTTCTACACGATCAACGACAAACTGAAGGCCGGCGTCCGCGGCGAGTGGTGGAAGTTCAACGGCGTGTCGGTCTACGACTTCACCGCCGGCGTCAACGTCCGCCCGACGGCGACCCTCGTGATCCGGCCCGAATGGCGGTATCGCTGGAGCCCGGTCCTCAACAACGACCCGGCGTCCGACGCCACGTTCAACTGGGAAGAAGGGATCTTCGGCATCGACGCCATCCTGACGTTCTAGTCGACGCCTGAGCATTTCGTGTCACTCCCGCGTCCCGGATGCTCGGAGCATCCGGGACGCTTTTGCGTTGGTCCATCGTAACCCGAAGCGTCAGCGAGGGGCTGCGATCGCCGACGGTCGTTTCGAGTCCGGCCCCCCGCTCGCGCGTTTTGATAATGCATGGACTCTCGTAACCCAGAAGCCTCTGCTTGGGGCTGTCGCGCTTTGGTCGCCCGTCCCCGCCGCCCCTCGCTGACGCTTCGGGTTACGATGGACGACGCTCCGGAACGAAGACACAACGCCAAAGCGCACAACGCAAAGACCCCGCCGTCCGACATGTCTGATCCAGTTCTCCCCACGCGCCAGCAGACCGGCATCCCGCGGCTCGACGACCTGCTCGGCGGCGGGCTGCTGCCCGGCACGCTGACCGTCGTGCTCGGCGCCACGGGGATCGGCAAGACCCAGCTCGGCCTGCAGTTCGCGCACGCCGGCCTGGCCCGGGAAGGGGAGCGGGGCGTCATCTTCGACCTGACGGCGCGCGGTGATTCGCAGAGCCATGCCGACTACGCGCGACGGATGTTTGGCTGGGAGCTGCGCGAGCGGACCGGCGACGCGGAACCGCTCCCTGCCGACGTGTGGGACCGCGACAAGGCGCGGCACGACTGCTGCCACCTGTTCGCCCGCGCGGGGCGGCGGGTGACGACGGCGGACCTGGAAACGGACCAGCTCCGCGAATGGAAGGCCGAGCTCAACCGCAAGCTGCAGCAGACGATCGCGTTCTTCTACGGCAACTTCGTACACGGCGTGCGGCGGTGCGTGATCGACGGGATCGAGCCGGCCGACTCGCCGCGGGAGTCGTTCCAGTTCGAGCTGTTCGAGTACATCTACCACCAGGTGCTGCGGAAGGAATCGGACTGGGTCGCGCGCGACCTGCTCCGGGCGCAGTACCGGGCCAGCGAGGCGGCCGTGCTGGCGCACGGCTACGACTGCCGGGCGATCGGCTGCCTGCTGCTCTGCACGACGCACGAGGTGATGCTGGAGCAACTGTTGTCGCGTCCAATCCAGAGCGGCGACGTGTTGTCGAACGCGAATACGATCATCGTGCTGGGGAAAATCCGCGACGGGACGCGGATGGGGCGGGCGCTGTGTGTGACGAAGCACCGCGGGAGCGCGTGCGACGAGGCGATCGTGCCGTTCGAGATCGACGACGGCGGGCTGCGGATCGTGGAGTGAGCGGCCGTCGCGATGAAGGGGTTGTGCGCGTGTGACGGAGTCGAGTGCGGAGGCGCTGGCTGGCTGTTCAGTCATCGTCCCACCGGCGTAAAGCCGGTGGTGACGTGGAAACGTTGCGAGCGTGCACCTTCTGGCCACCAAGTCAGCGCTCCACCGGCCAACGCAGACATCGCTCGCACGCTGGCACCGCAGACGCCCCCACCGGCCCCGTGCCGCGCTGCCCAACAATCGTCCCACCCGCATGCGGTCCTCTGCGGAGCGCAATAAAACAACCCGGCCTCCCTCAGGATGCCTGGCTGGAAATCAAGTCCGAGCGCAGTACGACATCAGTATGGCGGGCGCGACTCTCGGCGCAAGGTGGATACTACACGCCCAACTCCGGCAGGTGATGCCGAAGTAAATTATAATTGACAAAAACCTGATGTATTAATGTCAATATATACTCCGAAGGTGCCACCGCATGCACAGTTTCCGCCAAAGCCGTATTCATCGTAACACGCTCCGGAAATTAAAGAACAATCGTAGTTTGCATACAGAAATTGATACCATCCAACATCACATGGCTCACCGGTACAGTCTGGTGGGCTTGTGACTTCGCCACAGTTGCATGACCAGTAAATTGGCCACGTGCCAAACTCGTCGCATGGCTTCAGCACAAAATCAATGCGACAGGCACCGCAGCAGTGGATTTCCCACGTCGGATCCAAAGAAGCGTGCCCATACCATCCTTCACCAGCCCAGCCGTCTTCATCGTACACCAGTATGCCCCCGGCGTCATCCCAAGCCTCACAGGCACCAGACGCGCTCAGCGCAAAAGTCATTGTCGAGCATACCTCGTCGCAACAGGCCGTTTCGATCGGATAGTAGTCAAACGCCACAGCCGGTTTAGTACGATCACCGGACAACATCACGATCGCGCTCAAGCCAAGCACGATGGCTGAGAACAAAACCGCCTGAATGCGCAGTTGCTGCTTCACAGATCGAGACATGATCATTCTCCTGGGGTGAGAGGCCGAAAGGGGCGCAAGTTAATGGAGAAAAAGAGGAGCGAAGCGCGGCTACGACAATCTAACCCACGAGTCGCTCCGAGTTGAGGACTGGATTCCAGAAAAGCCACAACCGTGTCGAGTCGCCAAGAGATTCACGCATGGTATCAGTCCGGACCGCCGTGTCAAGGAAACTCTGGGTGTGACCACGGCCCCGGACTATTTCAAGATGCCAAGTCTGGAGAGGAGGACATCAAGTTTGAGGGCGTGTTCGCGGATCGTCTCCGCAGCGTTGGGCAGTCGCAGTGCACGACTCATCGTGATGAAGGCGTTGCGGATGTGGCTCATGACGAACGGCGCTCCCCCCGAGTGGCTGCACGAATTACCCGTTGCCGTCTGGCACTGGATGGGATACACGCGCAGACCTCCCAAGCTCGACTGCTTCCGGGATCTGCTGATGAAACTCGATCCGGCCGTGCTGGAAGCCGCCTTCGCGACGTGGATTCGCGAGGCCCTGGGGATCACCATCAACGACGACGATCTGCAG
>CAZWGW010000674.1:0-4421 GCA_964633565.1 uncultured Planctomycetaceae bacterium | reverse complement strand
GTGTGGTCGAATCCGAGCAGGTGCAGGATCGTCGCGTGCAGGTCGTGCACATGGACGCGATCAACCGTGGCGTTAAAGCCGAACTCGTCGCTCTCGCCCAGCGTGACGCCCGGCTTGATCCCGCCCCCCGCCAGCCACATCGTGAAACAGTTGGGGTGATGGTCGCGGCCGTCGTTACCGCCCCCCTGGACCATCGGCGTGCGGCCGAATTCGCCCCCCCAGATGACGAGCGTGTCTTCCAGCAGGCCGCGCTGCTTGAGGTCCTTGACCAGTGCGGCGCACGCCTGGTCCGTCTCCTTGCAGTTGACCTTGAGGTCTCCCACGAGGTTCCCGTGCTGGTCCCACGCCTCGTGAAAGATCTCGACGAACCGGACGCCGCGTTCGACCAGCCTTCGAGCGAGCAGACAGGTGTTGGCGAACGACGGCTTGCCCGGCTCCGCGCCGTACATCTTGAGGACGTGCTCCGGTTCCTGCGCGAGGTCCATCGCCGCCGGGGCGCTCGCCTGCATGCGGAAGGCCATTTCGAATGAGTTGATGCGCGTCGCGATTTCAGGGTCCCCGACGTCGTCCAGATGCTGGCGGTTGAGCGTGTTGATCGCGTCGAGCGAGGATCGCTGCAGTTCATTATCAACGCCGCGCGGGTTGGACAAATACAGCACGGGGTCGCCAGACGTGCGGAACGTCACCCCCTGATGGATCGTCGGCAGAAATCCGCTCCCCCAGTTGGAGTTCCCGCCGCTCGGTCCCTTCTTGCCCGTGCTGAAGACGACGAATCCCGGCAGGTCCTGCGACTCGCTCCCGAGGCCGTACAGCGTCCAGGCGCCGAGGCTCGGCTTACCGAACTGCTGCGAACCGGTGCTCATCAGGATCTGGCCGGGAGCGTGGTTGAACGCGTCGGTCACCATCGATTTCACGATCGCGATGTCGTCGACGACGTCGGCAAGGTACGGCAGCAGTTCCGACAGCTCGGCGCCGCACTGGCCATACTTCGCGAACCTGAACTTCGGGCCGAGCAGCGTCGAGTTCGGATTGATAAACGCTGCGCGGTAACCCTGGATCAACTCCGGCGGCGGCAGCGTACCGTCGTACTTGGCGAGTTGCGGCTTGTAGTCGAACAATTCCAGGTGGCTCGGCGCGCCGGCCATGAACAGGAAGATCACGTTCTTCGCGCGGGGCCGGAAATGCGGCGGCCGGGGTGCAAGGGGATTGGTCGCGGCCCGGGCGGTCTGGTCCCCCAGCAACTGCTGCAGCGCCACCGCACCGAGTCCGACGCCGCATTCCTTGAGGAACCAGCGGCGGGCGAGTGTGCGGGGTGCGAGCCCTCGAGCGAGTTGGTCCTGGCAGTTCATGACATCACACCTGTTTTTCAGCGTCGTCATTCTTTCGTGATCGTCTCATCCAGGTTCAGTACGACCCGTGCCAGCGCCGTCCATGACGCCAGTTCCAGAGCGCTCGCGCCGCCCGGCAACTCTGGCGGGTGTTCGTCCCCGTCCACAATCAGCGGCCACGGATCGATGCCCGCTTCGAATCGTTTGCGTTGTCCGGTCAGGAACGCCGCCAGCACCTGCGCCTCGTCGTCCTTCGGCTCCCGCGCCACGCACCGACGGAAGGCATAGCGGATGCGTTCGGAATCGGCCGCCCCCCCTTCCGTCACTGTCCGCACCGCCAATGCGCGGGCGCTCTCGACAAACAGCGGCTCATTGAGGGTGGTCAGCGCCTGCAGCGGTGAATTCGACCGCGCCCGCCGAACGCACGCGAAATCGCCGTTCGGCGCGTCGAAGTTCTGCAGCATCGGATACGGTACGGAGCGAAAACGGAACGTGTACAGCGCCCGCCGGTACTGGTCCGCGTCGGTGTCGAGCGCCCAGATTTTCGGCCCGTAGCTGGCGGGGGGCTGGAACAGGAACTCCGGCGCCGGGGGATACACGCTCGGCCCGCCAATTTCCCGATTGAGCAGGCCGCTCGCCGCCAGCGCGATGTCGCGCACGACTTCGGCGTCGACGCGATGCCGCGGCCCGCGCGCGAGCAGCCGGTTGTTCGGATCACGCGCGTACAACCCGGGCGTCACAGCCGACGACTGTCGATAGGTATTCGACGACACGATTAACCGGTGCAGGTGCTTGAGGCTCCAGCCGTTGTCCATCAACTCGACCGCCAGCCAGTCGAGCAATTCCGGATGCGACGGCGGCTCGCCCTGGGTGCCGAGGTCTTCGGCCGTCTGCACCAGTCCCGTGCCGAAATACGCCTGCCACAGACGGTTGACGATGGCGCGGGCGGTCGTCGGCGAACGCCGGTCAGCGAGCCACCGCGCGAAATCGAGCCGCGTCTCGTGGGCCGACTCGGCCAGCGGGTGCAGAAACGCCGGCACGCCGGCGGTGACGACCTCCTCCGGCTTCAGAAAGTCTCCCCGTTTGAGGCGGTGCGTCTCGCGCGGGTCTGTCCGCTCCAGCAGCACAAGTTGCGTCGCCCCGCGCGGGTGCTGCTGCCAGAGCGCCTCGATGCGGTCGTTCGCTTCTTTCCAGTCGGCGATGGTCGTCCGCCAGTAACTGAAGACTTGTGCCGTCTGCCCGGGAGTCCGGTTTCCCCGTTCGAGCGCGAAGATTTCGCGGACAGCCGCCGGAATCGCGTCGGCCTTCGCATCTGTCGCCGATGTTACGGAAAAACGGAACCGACCCAGGTTGTTGTTCTGGTTGTCGTCGCTGTTCCAGCCGCCGTGGTTCTGCGCGAGTTTGAACGTGATGCGGAAGCCGCTGGCGTTCTCCAGGGGCTGCTCCAGCACGAACACCGCATTGTGCGGCACGTTGCTCCGCCCGGGGCCGATGTCCTGTCCCCACGCGGTGAGGTCGTTGCCGTCGTTGGCGTACTCGATCGGGCCGGTCACGCGGCGTTTGTCGGAATTGTCGTTAAATGCCTTGTCGAGTTCCTGCTCAGGCGGATTGACGTCGGCGCTCGCCTGCGAGAACTTGAGGTCGGTCCTCTGGTCCGGCTTGTCGAGCGGCGCCGCCGTGACCTTGAACTCCGTCAGCCCGCACAGGCCGAAGATCGACCGACCCGGGCCGCCGTGCGGCAGGTTGGGATCGTTGAGCAGTTCCAGCCGGAGCGCTGTGATCTTCGAGAGGTTGGTGTCGACTGTGAACTCCGTCGTGTGCTTCGTCGGCGCATAACCGGCGGCGAGGATCGAACCGTCGGCGAGCACGTAGTGCTTCTGGCCCCCGCTGGCATCCAGTTCCGGCCGAACGATGGTCCACTCAGGCTGGTCATTGCGGACCGACTCCTCCCAGGCGGCCATCCTGTCCGGCCAGTCGGGCATGGCAGTGCGCAGTTCGTCCTCGATTTTGCGGATCTCGCCGCGGAGGCGCGCGATCTCCTGCTGCTGCTCAGCGGTGTACACCGTGGCCTGTCCCTCGTGGCAGTTGTTGAGGAATGCGAACATCCCGTAGTACTCGGCCTGCGTGAGCGGGTCGTACTTGTGGCTGTGGCACTGGGCGCACTGGATCGTGACGCCCAGCATCGCCTTGCCGATGGCGTCCATGCGGTCGAACATGGCCTCCATGCGGAACTGCTCCGGGTCGATCCCCCCTTCTTCGTTGATCATCGAGTTGCGGAGGAAACCGGTGGCGACAAGCTGGTCCTGCGTCGCGTCGAGCAGCAGGTCGCCCGCGATCTGCTCGACCAGAAACTGGTCGTACGGCTTGTCCTGGTTGAACGCGTCGATCACCCAGTTGCGGTACATCCAGACGAACCGTGGCTTGTCCTTCTCGAAGCCGTCAGAGTCGGCGTAGCGCGCCGCATCGAGCCAGATCCGCGCCCAGCGTTCGCCGTAGTGCGGCGAGTCGAGCAGCCGCTCGACGAGTGCCTCGTCAGCGCGCGGCGAAGTGTCGGCCAGAGTGCGGTCGATCTCTTCAATCGTCGGCGGCAGGCCGGTCAGATCGAGCGAGAGGCGGCGGAGCAGCGTGACGCGATCTGCCGCGGGAGACGGCGAAAGGCCCTCCTTATGCAGCCGCGCGAGGATGAACGCATCGATCGGGTTGCGCACCCAGGCGGCGTTCTTTACCGGCGGCACGGCCGGACGCACCGGGGCGACGAACGCCCAGTGCTGGGAGTACAAGCCCCCCTGGGCAATCCACCGGCGGAGCGTTTCGACCTGTTCGGGCTTCAGCAGCTTACCCGAGTCGGGCGGCGGCATCCGCACGTCGTCGTCGGTGTTCGTGATGCGGGCGATCAGTTCGCTCTCCGCCGGTTTCCCGGGCGAAATAACGTGGCTGCCGCCGTGGATGTCGCCGGCCCCTTCCGCCTGGTCCAGACGCAGCTCCCCTTCGCGATGGGCCGCGTCGGGACCGTGGCAGGCAAAGCAGTTGTTGGCGAGGATCGGCCGCACGTCGCGGGTGAAGTCGATCTCCTGGGCAAGGAGCGTCGTTGCC